>CAZENB010000001.1:0-40957 GCA_964513555.1 uncultured Rhizobium sp.
ATTTGTCTTCTTCAGAAAGCTCGTCCATACCAAGAATTGCAATAATATCTTGTAATGACTTATAAGCTTGAAGAATTTTTTGCACTTCGCGAGCAACTTCGTAATGCTCTTGACCAACGATTCTTGGGTCTAAAATTCTTGAAGTTGAATCAAGAGGGTCAACAGCTGGATAGATACCAATCTCAGCAATCTGACGCGACAATACAGTTGTAGCATCCAAATGTGAGAATGAAGTAGCAGGAGCAGGGTCAGTCAAATCGTCTGCAGGAACGTAAATTGCTTGAACTGAAGTTATTGAACCGTTTTTAGTTGAAGTAATACGTTCTTGCATTGCACCCATTTCTGTTGCAAGAGTTGGCTGATAACCTACAGCTGAAGGAATACGACCTAAAAGCGCAGATACTTCTGAACCAGCTTGAGTGAAACGGAAAACATTATCTACGAAAAAAAGAACGTCACGTCCTTCTTTATCACGAAAATATTCAGCTTGAGTAAGACCAGTCAAAGCAACACGAGCACGCGCTCCTGGTGGTTCATTCATTTGACCGTAAACAAGAGCAACCTTTGAATTTTTTAAGTTGTTAATATCGATAACACCAGAATCCATCATTTCGTGGTAAAGATCGTTTCCTTCACGAGTTCTTTCACCAACACCAGCAAATACTGAGTAACCAGAGTGAGCTTTGGCAACGTTGTTAATTAATTCCATAATCAATACAGTTTTACCAACACCAGCACCACCGAAAAGACCAATTTTACCACCTTTAGCATAAGGAGCCAATAGGTCTATAACTTTAATTCCTGTTACCAAAATCTCAGTTTCAGTTGCTTGGTCAACAAGTTCAGGTGCAGGCGCATGAATTGGAAATAATTCTTTAGATTCAATAATACCTTTTTCGTCAATTGGTTCACCAATTACGTTCATAATACGACCCAAAGTTGCCTCACCAACTGGAACAGAAATCGGCTTACCAGTATCAACAACTTCTAGTCCACGGGTCAAACCATCGGTAGAATCCATAGCAATTGTTCTGACTGTTCTTTCACCAACGTGAAGAGCAACTTCTAAAATTAATTTTTTACCATTGTTAACGCATTCTAAAGCGTTATAAATTGCTGGCATTTGACCGTTTTCAAATTCCACATCAACTACAGCAGAAATAACTTGAGTAATTTTTCCTTTATTTGACATAAGTGATAAATCTGGATTTAATATTTTAAGATTTTGCGAACTATTTTCTCAGTAATCTTATAAGAGGAGCGGCAAAATAATAGCTTTTAACTTAATTCTCAAGAGAAGATTTTAAAAAAAATTGTGAATTATGTGCCATTAAACACAAAAAGACTGTTATCATGAGCGAAAGCGAAGGATATCATAATTTAAATTTAGAGCCTAAACTCCTGAGATCCTTCGCTTTCGCTCATGATAACAGCTTGAAAAGAATTAAATTGTGCATTAGAAAATACTTACCATAGTTTAGAACTATTAACTAATTACCGAAAAACTTGCTTTTGTTCAACATTTGAGCTTCTAACAAAACATCTCGACCAATTGGAGCAGCTGCTGCCGAACCACTTTTTCCGTGTTCAACAACAACTGATACTGCATATTTTGGGTCATGTACGGGCGCAAAACCAACAAAAATTGCGTGATTCTGATTAGCATTAACTGCTTTTTCTGCACTACTCATTTCATCTTCTCTTTTAGAAACAACTTGTGAAGTTCCTGTTTTTCCAGCCATTTCAAAACCTTTTTGATCAATTCTTTTTGAATAAGCAGTTCCACCAGCTTCATTCATAACCCTATTCATACCCTCTCTTATTAAATCTAAGTAATCTTTGCTTACTACAGGCTTGTCTTTTAAATCGTCATATTGTTTGAAGATATTTTGATTTCTAACCAAATAAGGTTTTATTGGAACTCCACCATTAGCAATTCTTGAAGTTATTGTTGCCATTTGTAAAGGTGTTGCTAAAACAAAACCCTGACCAATTGCAGTATTTAAAGTATCTCCACCAACCCAAGGTTCACGAAAGACTTTTCTTTTCCACTCATCAGATGGAACATTTCCAGCTTTAGAACCATATAAACTGATATCAAATCTATCACCGTAACCAAATCTTCTAGCCATATCAGTAAATTTTTCATAACCAATTTGGTTACCTATTGTAAAGAAATATGTGTTACAAGAGTGTTTAATTGCATCAACCATATCTAAAGTTCCATGCCCTTCTTTTCTCCAACAGTGAAAAGCCCTTTTTCCAAATTGAAACCGACCATTACAGTGAACCTTAGTGTTACGACTTACTCCCGCTTCAAGAGCAGCCAAAGCAACCATCAACTTAAAAGTTGAGCCAGGAGGATAAAGTGCCGCAATTGGTTTATTGTTTAAAGGCTTTCTTGGATCTGAATTTAATTCATCCCAATATTCTTTTAAAACTCCTTCTACAAAATTGTTTGGGTTAAAAGCAGGAGATGATGAATAAGATAGAATTTCACCAGTTTTCACATTCATCAAAACAACAGAGGCTACATCATCTTTAATTCTGTTGGTTGTATATTTTTGTAAACGCAAATCAATTGTTAAATGCAATCTTGCTCCTTCAACTGCTTGCTTCATTGATAATGTGCGAATTGGTATTTCATGTGCATTTACTTCTACGTATTTTACTCCGTACTTTCCTCGCAATGCTTGATCAAATGATCTTTCAATACCCGACTTTCCAATACGAAAATCTGGATGCATGAATAAATTTTGTTCATTGCTGTCAATTTCTTTTTCACTTGGAAGTGAAACGTAACCTAAGAAATGAGCAGTTTCAGCAGGGTATGGATAGTATCTAATAATACCGCTTTCAATCGAAATTCCTGGCAGCAAGTGAATGTTGCTCTCAACTCTTGCTAGATCGTCCCAAGATAAATTATCCATAAGAGATATGATACTTTTGCGACGAGAGTTTTTAACTTTTGAAAAGAAAACTTCTTTATTTTGAACAGTTAAATCAAGAATTTCTGATAATTTATCAATTAAACTTTCAATATTTGCTCTATTCTCAACATAAAGTAACAAGCGATAGTTATTCTTATTTCTTGTAAGAGGAACACCAAAACGATCAAATACAGTGCCACGTGGTGCTGGATTAATCATTGGTTTGATTCTATTGCTATCTGATTGAATTGAATATTCTTCGTGTTTTATTAGTTGCAAATAACTAAGTCTTGCAACCAAAGCAGCAGTAAGAGTGGTTTGCGCAGCTCCAACAAAGAAAGTACGGCGGTTGAAAATTTTATTTTTACGAATATCCCGAAGCATTTCTTTTTAATCTTTATCTGTTTTAATCTTTTGTGAAATTATTAAATTTTTGGAAATTTTTCTAAATTAGATATTAATCAAATTTTATTAAAAATGTCTAGTTCGAACCTAATAATTTTTCACTTAGATAATCAAAGAATTGATGCATAACAACATAAAAAACTGAAGATAAAACCATCTGTACAGCAGCATTGCCTATACTATAAATTGTTCCATTAAGAATTGAAAGAATTGACCATTTAATTAGTAAAAATAAGAAGCAGAAAAAAGCAAATTGCTGTATAATTTGTTGAAAGTTTTCTCTAATTATTAGTCTATAATTGAGGCTAGCAAAAAATCTTACTAAAATTAAATAACAAAATGGTGTAACACCAATTAGATCACCATTTAAAGCATCTCCCCAAATTCCAATCAAAAAAACAAACCACAAGGAAAAAACATTTCTAAATACCGCAAAATAAAAGACCAACATCAAATCAAAAAGAGGAATAACATCTGAAAAACCACTAATTTCAATATCTGAGACATTAACAATAACAAAAAGAACAGCAATTATATGTAAAACTAGAATCTTTGATATTGATTTTTGTCCTAACATTTTAATTTAAGTTTTACATTTGTTTATATTTGTTTTGTCAAATTGAAGAAGCGTAAGAATAAAAGAAAAAACTAACTTTCTCTAATTCTTTCGCTCCTAAAAATGAAAGAACTACAGCAACTTTCAGAATTATTTAAAAAGTTTAGCAAAATTTCTTCTTTTTCTTTTTTTCCAGTATCCTCTGTGATAGGCATCTGAAACCAAAAGAGGAATAACCGAGGTTGCTTCAGCGTAAACCATTTGTTCAAAAGCAGTATCAACTTTTCCCCAAGAACAAGCTTCTTTTAAAGTTGAAGATGAACAAGCACCATCACGAGAATCAGCAACTGTAATTTGAACAGCATATTTGTGCATATCAACTTCTTTTCCTAAAATTTCAGCACACACAACTGTATCTTGTACGAAATTTTTTGGAACACCACCACCAACCATTAACAAACCTGTAGTCCCAGCTTTGATTTTAATATCTGTTAGCTCTCTGAAGTCAGCAATCGAATCAATAGTCATGTGTTTTTTAGGATTTTTAACTTGGTGTAATACCAAACCAAAACCAGCTGAAGAGTCAGTAAAAGCTGGACAGAAAATTGGAACGTTATGATCGTAAGCAAGTTCAATCAATGATTCTTTTTTCTTAGCGTGTTTTTTCAAATATTTGCCCATTTCCCAAATAAACTCACGAGAAGAATAAGGTCTTGGTTCAAGACTGTTAGCAATTTTATAGATTGTGTGATCGCAATGTTGTAAATTTTCTTCATCAATGTAAGTATCGTAAATTCTATCGATATAATTATCACGCAAAAACTTGTCATCAATAAAAGGAGTTCCTTGATAATGCTTGAAACCCAAAGCTTCGAAGAAATCCATATCAACAATTGAGGCTCCAGTAGCAACTATTGCATCAATCATACCAAATTTAATCATGTCGGCATAAACTTTCATGCATCCACCTGCAGAAGTAGAGCCAGCAAGAGTAAGAATAGTTGAACAAGAAGTATCTTTTAACATATTGTTAAAAATTTCTGTTGCTCTTGCCAAGTCACGCGAAGTGAAAGACATATGATCCATTTGATCAATAATTGGACGAGCATCAAATGAAGTAATATCAATATGCTTAACTTGTCTTTTAAGCAGGTCTTTTTTAGTAACTTTTTTAGTAGCCATTATCTTTTAAAATAATTTGAGTTAAGTTTTTTAGGAAATTTTAAGAGGCGGAAATTTCAGCTTCTTTTATTTCTTTGATTTCTTCATTATACATAGAAACCAAAGGTTCATCAGAAACTTCAATTTGCAAGTTTTGGTTAAAACCATTAAATTCAGTTCTAATACTTCTGCTATAGGCACCTAATTGACCAATTTCAATATAATCACCTTCAGCAATATTTTCAGGCAAATAGAAAGGTCCCTTCATTGAATCAAGAGAATCACAAGTTGGACCATAGAAACCAAAAGGAATAGATTTTTGTGACAACAATTCCTTACCCTGAATTCTTATTGCTTTAACTGGATAAATGAAACCTGGGAAACCAGCATCAAATAAACCACCATAAGTACCGTCATTTAAATAAAGCATAGCTTTTTTCTTTGCTTCCACACGGACAAGCAAAGAACCAGCTTCAGCTACAAGAGCTCTTCCTGGTTCACACCAAATACAACAATTTTCATCTAACTTTAGTTGACTTAAAGTGTCAAAAATTTCATCAAAATAAGAGATCAAATTTGGTGGAGTCATGCCTGGGTAACTTGAGGGAAAACCTCCTCCAACATCAATAACATCAGCCTTAACTTTGGCTTGCTCTAAAACTTCTTTAGCAATCAATAAAGCATTACGATACTCGATAGGATCCATGCATTGAGAACCAACATGAAAGCAAATACCAAAGTACTTCGCATTAGCTCTAACTTTTCTGATCAAAGAAACAGACTCACTTGGCAATATTCCAAACTTACCGGATAAATCCATAGCAGCATGAGAGTTAGGAATTGCAAGACGAACGTGCAACCCAAGATCTTTAGCATTATTGGTAACTTCCAGAATTTTCTTCAACTCATCAGCAGAATCAAGAGCAAAGTCACGAATTCCATATTTGAAATATGCTTCAAAAATTGCTTCACGAGATTTTATAGGGTGCATGAAATGCATTTTAGCATTTAAACCGAAAAGATCATGAATCAAATTTATTTCAGCAATTGAGGCAACATCAAAATTTCTAATTCCAGAATCATAAAGATGTTTCAAAACCACAACATCAGGATTACTTTTTACGGCATACAAGACTTTTGTTGCAAACTTCGGTGCTAAGAAATTTTGCAAGAAAAATTGCACTGCTTTTTTAATTGAATTTGGACGTATAAAATAAACAGGAAGGGAAGGCTTTAATTTAGAAACTTCACTTAAAATGTCAGTGTAACTGTCTTTTGAGAAATCAACCAAAGAATTGTCAGATTCTTTTTTATTTTTCTTATTAAAATTTAAATAGTGAACTTTTTCATTCACTCTCTGATCATATTCTTGCTCTGGTTCCATTTATGTCGCTCCTGAAAAAATTAGGCAAAATTACCTAATAAAAATTGTAATTAGATTGTAATTATATGACCAAGATGGGCGCGATTTTGAACAATTTTCTTCTTCGGTTTTTCTTGGACAATTTTTTTAAAAAGAGGGCGCAAAGTAATTTTAATTTTTTATTTGTAAACAAAAAGTTTTATTAAAAAAAACAAAAAAATTTAAACCTTTACGAATCCTTGTCAGCCAATGATTGACAAAGAAGATTATTTTAACAAGAAAATCTAAAAATTTAATCAGAAAAAAAATGACAATCTGATTGGACTTTATTCCAAATAAAAAGAGATTTTTCGCAAGAAAATAATGTGTTTTTTAAAACAACAAAATTGGAGGAGAAAATTTGAACAACTAATTAAAATATAAGTGTTATTACCAACTTGATAAATTAATTAAACAAGAATTTTAACAGAGCTTGTCTAACCGCAACACCTGCTTCAACTTGCTCTAAAATTAGACTGATTTTCTCATCATCAGCTAAAGCAGAAGAAATTTCAACTTCACGATTAATTGGTCCAGGATGCAAAACAATTACATCTTGTTTTGCAAATTTTAACTTTTCATGAGTAAGACCAAATAATTTAAAATATTCAGAAAGTGATGGAATATAACATCCCAGCATCCTTTCTTGCTGAATTCTAAGCATCATGACAACATCAACATCTTTAATGCCATTTTCTAAAGACTCAAAAACTTCGATATTCCATTTTTCTTTCATCCATAATTTATAGTCTTTTGGAATAAGGGTTGAAAGCATAATAACTCTAATTTCACAACCAAACTTATTTAAAAGCTTAATATTAGAACGAGCAACTCTTGAGTGTAAAACATCGCCACAAATTGCAATCTTCAATCCTTGCAAATTTTTTTTATGTTGACGAATTACAAAAGAATCAAGCAAAGCCTGGCTTGGATGTTCATTTGTACCATCGCCCGCATTTATTATTACTGCAGAAATGTGCTCTTTTAGAATATTTAAAATACCACTAGAATTATGTCTAATTGCTACAAAGTCAGGTTTCATAGCATTTATTGTTTTTGCAGTATCAATAATTGATTCGCCTTTTTTTAGAGAAGAAAGAGATATATCAATATTAGAAACCTTAGCTCCCAGTCTTTTGGCAGCAATTTCAAAAGACATTCTGGTACGAGTAGAATTTTCAAAGAAAAAATTGACCAGTATTTTGTTTTTCAGGCTTTCATCATTTACAGATTTTGTAAAAAAATTTTCTGCTTCAATGTGAATTTGATTAATGTCTTCAACGCTTAATTGATCTATGCTGATAAGATTTTTCATTTTATTTAGAGTTTATTTCACTTTTTAAGAATTTTTCCACTTAAACAATATTCTGTAATTAAAATGACCAAAAACTATATTTTACTACTAACTAGATGTTTAAATATCTCTTCTAAATCAGGCTGACTTGTTGAAATATCTTTTATTTGGACTTTGTTATTTGCAAGAACGAGCAAAATTTTATCTACAGCAACTTTTTCTGGATCATAAGTAATTGAAAGTCTATCATCTGCTAAAGTTTTTGTTTTAAATTCGCTCAATATTCTGGATACTTCAACAGAATCATCACAACTAATTATTAATTCTTTTTTATTCATTAATTACATCAAATTGCTTTTTTTATCGCAGGCAATAACTGATCCATGATTAATGATTGCGATTTCATCACATAACTCTTCCGCTTCTTCTAAGTAATGAGTTGTAAGAAGAATTGTAGTTCCTTGCTGATTTAGGTTTTTAACATAATTCCATAACTGGTTTCTCAGCTCAACATCAACGCCCGCTGTTGGCTCGTCAAGAACCAAAATTTCTGGACTATGAACCAAAGCTTTTGCAACCAAAAGTCTTCTACGCATTCCGCCAGATAAACTTCTTGGAGCTGATTTTGCTTTATCTTTTAATCCCAAAGCTTCAATTATTTCGTCTGTTCTTCTTTGTGATTTTTTTATTCCATAATAACCAGCATAAATTTCCAAAGTCTCTCTAACATTAAAGAATGGATCAATAATTAACTCTTGTGGAACAATACCAATTTTAAACTTACTTTTCTGCTGATTTTTATCGATATCAATACCACAAATTCTAACTTCTCCTGAAGTTTTATTTACAAGACCAGCAAGAATATTAATTATCGTCGACTTTCCAGCTCCATTTGGCCCTAGAAGGCCAAAGAATGAACCCTTCTTAATTTTCAAATTAATTGAACCCAGAGCCTGCTTAGCAGAAGATTTAGAAGTTTTTTGATAGGTTTTGCTTAGGTTATTTATTTCAATAGCAAAATCAGTCATGCTAAGTAATTCCTTTTTCTTTTAATAGTTGTTGTAATTCACCTGATTGGAACATCTCACGCACAATATCACAACCACCAATGAATTCTCCTTTAACATAAAGTTGAGGAATTGTTGGCCAATCAGAGAACTCTTTGATTCCTTGTCTAACCTCTGGATCACGCAAAACATCAACATCAAAAAAATCAACATTTAGATTTTTTAAAACATGCGCAACTGCAGCAGAAAATCCACATTGAGGAAAATCTTTTGAACCTTTCATGTAAAGAACTACATCATTACTAGAAATCGTCTCTTGAATTGTGTTTAAAATTTCTGACATATTTTACTATTTATTACGAGAAGCACGGAATCACAAAGCATTTTATTTGTAATACCCTAAGAACTCATGTTAATATTTTAAAACTACTTAGCTAGATAGAACCAGTTTTAAGCTGCATAGCATGGAGTTTGCCACCCAAAATTTCTTTAAGGGCTTCATTGACTATTTTATGTTGCTGAACTCTTGTTTTTCCAGCAAAAATTTTGTCAATTATTTCTACACTATAATGATCACCATCATCAACCAAAGCAACCACTTTTATTTGTGCATTTGGAAAATTTTCCTTAAGAAGTTTTTCTAATTCGTTTTGAGAAATAGCCATATTGTTAATTTCTTGAAAAAAATAATTCTATCTTGTCATTGCCAAGAGCGAAGCAACAAAGAAAATTTTACATATAAAAAAACCTCTGTGATTTTTAAAACCACAGAGGCAATTTTATTTATCTTGAAAGAAAAAGTCTAACCAAAAAAACCACGACGTTTTTTAGGTTCACCACGATCATCACGATCCCTTCTGTCAGAACGATCATCTCTGTCTCTACGGTCTCCTCTTCTGTCGCCACGATCATCACGATCTCTGCGATCATCACGATCCCTTCTGTCAGAACGATCATCACGATCATCTATTTGAGGACGAACTGCTAATGTATCTGAAATATCTTCCCCTGTTTTTTGATCAACACAACGATAGCTTAATTTTGGACGACCTTTTTTGTCAAAACCGATAACTTTAACTTTAACAATATCGCCCTCATTAATAACGTCTTCAACGAAATCAACACGGTACTCAGCAAGCTCAGAAATATGAACGAAGCCATCACGATTGTTAGAAATACTTACAAAAGCACCAGCATCGATTACTTTTACCACTGGTCCTTCATAAATATCACCAACTTCTGGTTCGAAAATAATTTCATTAACCATTGCAGTTGCTTTCTTGATTGCATCATTGCTATTAGAGCTGATTTTTACTGTTCCGTCGTCTTCAACATCCATAACAACACCAGCTACAGCGCAGATTTCTTTAATTACTCTACCACGAGAACCAATAACTTCACGGATCTTTTTTGGTGGAATATTCATAATTTCAACTTTTGGAACATTTGAATTTAATTCCGATCTTGGAGCCGCAATAACGGCAACCATTTTATCCAAAATATGCATTCTTCCACCATGAGCTTGCTCAAGAGCTTTCTGCATGATTTCAGCATTGATACCATTGATTTTGATATCCATCTGTAAAGAAGTAATACCCTTTGCTGTTCCAGCAACTTTGAAATCCATATCTCCTAGATGATCTTCATCACCCATTATATCAGAAAGAACAACATAATCGTTTCCTTCTTTAATTAATCCCATGGCAATTCCAGAAACTGGGGCAAAAATTGGAACACCAGCATCCATTAAAGACAATGAACCACCGCAAACAGAAGCCATTGATGAAGAACCATTTGACTCAGTGATCTCAGAAACAACTCTTGTTACATAAGTAAAAGCTTCATTGTTATTTGGGAAAACTGGATTTAATGCACGCCATGCCAATTTGCCATGACCAATTTCTCTTCTTCCTGGAGATTTTAACTGGCCAGTTTCACCAACAGAATAAGGAGGAAAATTATAATGTAACATGAAAGTTTCTTTGCTTATTCCATCAAAACCCTCAACCATTTGCTCATCTTTATTTGAACCTAAAGTTGTAACAACTAAAGCTTGTGTTTCTCCACGAGTAAATAATGCAGAACCGTGAACTTGTGGTAAAATACCAACTTCAATTTCAATAGGTCTGATTTGATCTGGTCTACGTCCATCAATTCTAGAAGAGTTTTTCAGAATATCGTTACGAACGATATCTTTCTCTAATTTCTTAAAAATTGAGGAAATTTTGTTTTTAGAAATACCAGCTTCTTCATTTATAAATTTAGCTTCCAAATCAGATTTGATTTGTTCAAGATCACTAGCTCTTTCTTGTTTTGCTGTCTTTTTGAAAGCAGCGATTAATCTACTACCAATAAAGTCAGTCATTTCTTTTTCTAAAGCAGAGTTATCTTGCTTTACTACTTCAATTTTTTTCTTACCTGCAACTGAAGCAAATTCATTAATTAGATCAATTACTGGCTGGAATTGTTGATGAGCAAAGTTAAGTGCTTCAAGCATTTGAGATTCTGAAAGTTCTTTTGCTTCTGACTCAACCATCAATACAGAAGATCTTGTTCCAGCAACTACTAGGTCTAAAGTACTATTTTTAGTTTCTTCGTTACTTGGATTAGTAACAAATTGGCCATTAATTAAACCGACTCTGATTCCTGCAACAGCCTCTAATAGAGGAGCTTCAGAAATCGCTAGAGCAGCAGAAGCACCAACTAAAGAAACAATATCAGGAGTGCAGGTTGGATCATAAGACAAAACAGTACAAACAACATTTACTTCGTTGTAGAAATTTTCAGGAAACATTGGTCTAATTGGGCGATCAATAAGCCTTGAAGTAAGAGTTGCTGCGTCACTTGGTTTTGCTTCTCTTTTGAAGAAACCACCAGGAATTTTTCCAGCAGCGTATGATTTTTCTAGGTAATTGACTGTGAGTGGAAAAAAATCAACTCCTTCAGCTGCTTTGCTTGCAACAGTAACAGCGCAAAGAACAGTTGTATTTCCCATTTTTGCAATAACTGAACCACTAGCTTGACGTGCAATTTTTCCAGTTTCTAGCGACAAAATTTTTCCATTCCAATTTATTTCTTTTTTTACAATATTAAACATTTTTCATCTTTTATTAAATTATACCTGTATTTTGAATGACAGGCTACTAATAACATTATATTACTCTATTACTTAACCTAATGATCACAAAACAAATTTCTTGCGCAGAGCGAAAAGTAAGATGGTTTGGAATCTCTAAAATAGATTTATTAGGGTAAGATAATAATTATTTTCTGATTTCTAATTTTTTGATCAAGTCTTCGTAACGCTCAACTGACTTAGATTTTAAGTAGTCTAATAGACTTCTTCTTCTACTAACAAGAATCAATAAGCCTCTTCTAGAAGAAAAATCACTTTTATGAACCTTAAGGTGCTCAGTTAAATTATTAATTTGTTTAGTTAAAACTGCGCATTGAACTTCCGGTGAACCAGTATCTAATTTTCCTTTAGCACTTTTTTGGGCAAATGCTTTTACAACTTCTTTTTTTGATTTTGTAAGAATTGACATCCTTTTTTCCTTAATTGCGTTAACTTTAAAAAACATTAATCGGCTTAAGCAAGTTTTTACCAAACTCACCCAATCCCACTAATATACCATTATTGACAACCCTTGCCTTTGAAACAAAGTCATCAGAATTATGATTTAAATTTGAAGATGAACAGTCCGAAACATTATTTATTGTGACAATCTGACCATTTCTGAACCTAGAGGCATCTAGATCATCTAGCTTTATTTCAACCATGAAATCCAAGACATCGTGCAAAGAAAGCAGCGAGCCATCAAAAAAACTTCCGCCATAATTAACTAGCCTTTTTAACTTAGCAAGTGAAATTATTTTTTTGTAATTAAATTTTCCAACTTCTAATCTTTTAAGCTGTGATACATAACCACAAATTGCCATTTTTTTGCATAGATCACGCACTATAGATCTTACATATGTACCTTTCGAACACTCAACCTCAAAATCACCATATTGAGAATTATTGGCAAGCATTTTTATAAAAGAAATTTCAACCTCACGTTGTTTTATTTCAAAATCAATTTCTTTTCTAGCCAGCTCATAAGCTCTTTTACCATCAATTTTTAGTGCTGAAAAACGGGAAGGAGTTTGTTTAATTTTACCAATAAAAAATGGCAAAATTGCGATTATTTGATCATTAGTTGGTCTTAAATTGCTAGTTTCCTCAACTTTTCCCTCAATATCATCTGTATCTCGAAACTCACCCCAAGTAATACGGAAAAAGTATCGCTTTTTAGCATCCATAATGTGCTGACAAGTTTTTGTAGCTTTATTTATAGCCACTGGAAGCACACCTTCAGCAAAAGGATCTAAAGTTCCTCCATGACCAACTTTTTTTGCAGCAGTAATTCTCTTTACTATTGCAACAACCTTAGCAGAAGAATATCCAACTGGCTTTTCAACATTTATCCAATAATTATCCTGAGAAAAATTTATCGTCATTAAATCATCTTTTAAAACTTATCAAACGTAGGGATTTTCTTAATAAGAAACCTAAAAAAGGTGGTAAAAAAAATAAAGGCGAATTTATGTGATTGGTAAAAATATTTTCTAAGCAACGTGACTATCACACTATTTATAAAAATACTATCAATCAATAAATCCGCCAAGATTTAAGAAACATTACACCGTGTTAGCACCAGAGATAATGTCAATCAGTTCTTTTGTAATATTTGCCTGTCTAGTTCTATTGTAAACTAGTGTCAAATTTTTAATCATTTTACCAGCATTGTTACTAGCAGCTTCCATCGCAGCCATTCTTGCACCTTGCTCTGAGGCACTATTTTCAAGAAGCTCATTGTAGATTTGGATTGCAATGTTTTTAGGCAACAAATCATGTAAAATCTCTTCTTCACTTGGCTCGTATTTTACAGGAGAATCAAAATTTTGGTCTTTCGCTTCATAGTGAATTTGTGCTGGGATCAGTTGTTTAAGAACTTGTTCCTGAGCAATAGCAGACTTGAACTTACTGTAGATAACTTCGCAAACGTCAAACTGATTTTCGTCATATAACTTAACCAGCTTATTAGCAATTTCTTCGGCATTTTGGTATTCAATTACACCTCTAAAGATACCAAAGATTTGATCAATCATTTTTTTGCTATATGATGATTTAAGCTGTTCATAAGCTTTTTTACCAACACATATTATCTTTACTTCTTTTCCTTGCGAAATCAAACCATGAATATGAGTTTTAGCAAACTTAACAGTAGAGCTATTCAAACCACCACAAAGTCCACGATCAGAAGACAAAACAACTATTAGGTGAGTTGAGTTTTTGCCTTTTCCAGTTAGAAGCGGAAACTTCTCACTGAAATTTCCTTTAACAGAAATATTTGAAGCTAAGTTTGAAACCATTTCTTCAATTTTTTCAGCAAAAGGTCGTGATGCCTCAACTGCATGTTTAGCTTTTTTCAAACGCGATGCTGCAACCATTTTCATGGCTTTAGTCATTTTTTGCGTTGATTTAACCGATTTAATTCTGGTTTTTAGAGTCTTTAAATTTGCCATATTTTTTTATGACTATTTTTTCTCATGAGTTAATCTATCTTCAAGTCCAGCATGATCAAAGTGGTTTGAAGGAGCATGGTTTAAAAAAATTGACAAAAATTCTTCAATTGCTTTTTTCAATTTAGCTTCAACTTCTTCAGAAATTTTTTGTTGCTGCTTAATTGAATCTAGAATATCAGGATATTGAGTTCTTAATTTACGCAAGAATTCTTGTTCAAACTTCACAACTTCTTTAGCCGGAACTTTGTCCAAATAACCTTTTACACCAACATAAATAGAAGCAACTTGTTCTTCAAATCCAAGAGGTGAATACTGGTTTTGCTTTAACAATTCAGTTAATTTACGACCTTTATCAAGCAATTTTTGAGTTGCCACGTCTAAGTCAGAACCAAATTGTGCAAAAGCTTCAAGTTCACGGAATTGAGCCAAATCAAGCTTAATTGTTCCCGCAACTTGTTTCATTGCTTTAGTTTGAGCAGCAGAACCTACACGAGATACTGACAAACCAACGTTAACAGCTGGTTTTATGCCTTTATAAAAAAGTTCTGTTTCTAAGAAAATTTGTCCGTCAGTAATTGAAATTACGTTGGTTGGAATATAAGCAGAAACGTCACCAGCTTGTGTTTCAATTATTGGAAGCGCAGTTAATGAGCCACCACCCATTGCATCAGACATTTTTGCAGCTCTTTCAAGTAATCTTGAGTGAACGTAAAATACGTCGCCAGGGTAAGCTTCACGTCCCGGTGGACGACGAAGCAGTAAAGACATCTCACGATACGCAACCGCATGTTTAGACAAATCATCATAAGCTACAAGTGCGTGCATTCCATTATCACGGAAAAATTCACCAGCTGTACAGCCAGTGTATGGAGCAAAGAATTGTAAAGCTGCACTTTCAGAAGCAGTTGCAGAAACAACGATTGAATACTTCATTGCACCAGCATCTTCCAAAGTTTTAACTATTTGAGCTATAGTTGAGCGTTTTTGACCGATTGCAACATAAATACAGTAAAGCTTTTTCTTTTCATCATTTTCTTCATGAGCTTTAGCTTGGTTGATGAAAGTATCCAAAACGATCGCTGTTTTACCAGTTTGACGATCTCCAATGATTAATTCTCTTTGTCCACGTCCAATTGGAATCAGACTATCAACAGCTTTAATGCCTGTTTGCATTGGCTCACCAACTGATTGACGAGCAATAATTCCAGGAGCTTTAATTTCAACACGACGGTATTCAACATCTGTAAGAGGACCTTTTCCATCAATTGGGTTACCAAGCGCATCAATTACTCGACCCAAAAGACCTTTTCCTACTGGAACTTCAACGATTTTTCCAGTTCTTTTTACATCAGAACCTTCTTTAATTGTTTGAGCATCACCAAAAACTACAATACCAACATTGTCAGCTTCAAGGTTAAGCGCCATTCCTTTAACTCCAGATTCAAACTCTACTAGTTCGCCAGCTTGTACGTTGTCAAGGCCGTAAACTTTAGCGATTCCGTCACCAATTTTAACAACTTCACCAATTTCTTTTAACTCTGCAGAAGTTCTGAAATTCTCTACTTTTTTCTTTAAAATATTGGAAAATTCTTCTACTCTAAATTCCATAATTTTGCGCTTTAATTATTATTATTTTACCAAAACAAAACAGCTTTGGATTATTTAATTTACAAATCGTTTACTAATTCTTGCTTCAAAGAAGAAAGCTGAGTTTTTAAGCTTAAATCAATGATATTAGAATTGATTTTTACTTGGAAACCGCCAAGAATTTTTTCATCAAGCTTTTCAGTTATTTCAACTGTTTTTCCTGAATATTTTTTCTCTATTGCCAATTTAATTTGGTCAATCTGTGATTTATCTGCTTTAGAAGCAAATATTACTTCAGCCGAGAGAATATCTTTTTGTATTTTTACCAAAGAAACAAATTCTTTATATACCTCTAAAAATATTGCCAATCTTTTATTGTAAGCCAAAGTAAGCAAAAAGTTGGAAACCGTAGCATCGAGAGAGAATTTTTTAGTGATTTCAGCCATAATTTCAACTAGATCTGGACGAGAAATTACAGGATTTTGCAGTTCATGAGCAAAACTTTCACTAAAACTTTTCTTAAAAATGTCTAATTGCTCCATGACTTTGTCAACAGCGTTGTCTTTTTTGGCCACTGAAAAGAGGGCTTTAGCGTAATTTTTAGCAACTATGGAAGCTTTGGACATTACTTAAAAAAGAATTAAGAAATTTAAAGAAAAAACATCGAAAAAACACTCAAGTTTCCGACAAAATTTAATTAGGGGCGTGCAAAATAACTGTCTGCCAAATAAAAAGCAACTGATTTGTTTATTGGATTAGTTAATTTTTGCACAGAAATATTGCTTTATCTTACAAAGGCAAACAAATTAAAGAAGCAAAAAGAAAATTTGACTAAAAATCACCAGATAAAAGATTAGCGATTTATTGGATCAACATTTTCTAAACTTTCATATTGTACAACTTCAGATTCAAAAAACTTGCTCTTACTTGAAGTTGCAATATGGAATAAAGCATCTCCCTTATTTATCAAAGGCAGCTTGGAAATACCAATGATAATTCCATTTTCATGCGCACGAACCAAAGTTTTATTATCACCAAAAGGATTACTCAATTCTCCTAAAACATCTCCTTTTTCAACTACCTGACCTAATTTAGCATTGATTTTATGAATTCCACTTTTTGGAGCCCTTAACCAAGAACTGGCTTGAGCAATAAAAACTCTTTTTTTATTTACAGGACAAACTTTTGATTCAATCATACCAATTTCACGCATGAAATTGAAGATTCCAGAAACGCCAGTTTCAATAACGTTTTCATCAAATCTTAAAGCTTCTCCTCCTTCGTAAAGAAGCATTGGAATTTTTTCTTGAGCAACCGCCTCGCGCAAAGATCCATCACGAAGATTTGAATCAATTATAACCGGAGCTCCAAAAGCTTTGGCCAAATTTCTGGTTTTTTCATCAGCAATATTTGCTCTAATTTGAGGATAATTACAACGATGAAATGCACCTGTATGTAGGTCAATTCCATAATCTGATTGTTTAACAACTTCACGCATAAACTTGTAAGCAACTTGCGAAGCGAGGGAGCCATTTTTTAATCCTGGGAAGCAACGATTCAAATCACGTCTATCAGGCAAATAGCGCGAACGATCATTAAAACCAAAAATATTTACAATTGGGATTGCAATTAATGTACCATTAATTTTTTTTAACAAATTTGACTTTAAAACTTTTCTGACAATTTCTATGCCATTAATTTCATCACCATGAATTGTAGAACAAATGAACAAAGTAGGACCATCATTTTTACCACGGACAACTTCAATCGGCATATTAACATCCGTAAAGTCATAAATACTTCCCATATCTATGTTTATACGAGAACGTTCACCTAATTTTACTTCGATTCCTTCAATTATAAATTTTTTGGAAGTTTTCTTAATCATTTATTTACGATTTAAATGTGCATAAGAAAGAATTTTATAACAAAGCTTTGCCGACAAAAAGTCACAAGAATGCAATTGTTTTACTGGAGCTAACTCAACTACATCTGCACCCACAATGTTAGAAATTTTGCTTGCTTCACGAATGATATCTAGGGCATCTTCCCACATTACACCACCTGGTTCTGGAGTTCCAGTTGCTTGCATTAAACTTGAATCAAAGCCGTCTAAATCAAAAGTTACAAAAACCGGACGACCTTTGAGTGGAGCGACAATTTTTTTTGCATCCCAACTTCTTCTATCTTTTCCAAAATGAATTGTAATTCTATGTTTATTGGCTTCAAGATATGGAACTTCACCCGCAGAAATATTTCTGATTCCACAAGAAATTAAAGTTGAAATTGGGTTATCCATAACTCGGCGCAAAGCTGCAGCGTGAGAATAATGTTCTCCATCATAACCATCGCGCAAATCAGCATGAGCATCAAAATGCAAAATTGCCAAGTCTGGATAGCGTTTCACAAAAGGACGAATTGAACCTGCTGTAATTGAATGTTCACCACCCAAAATTAATGGGAATTTTCCAGCAGATAAAACTTGCTCTGTGATTTTTTCCAATTGATTCAGCGATTTTGGCACTGAATTATAATCAATTTTTGGCGCTTTCATGGTTGCAACACCATATTGTCTGAAAGGTTCGCACCAAAATTCTTCGTCAAAAAGTTCAACTTGTTGTGATGCTTTAATTATTGCTTTTGGTCCATTTTTTGTACCTCCACCATAACTTACTGATTTTTCAAGTCCAAATGGAATAACTACAACTTTAGCATCTTTCGGAGATTTTAAATATTTCTCTTCAACACCAAGAAAGCCCAATTCTTGTGGCACCAAATTTAACTGACTAGGGTTAAATTTAACTTCATTTTTTTTAGTAACTTTTTTTACCGCAGATTTTATTACATTCTTTTTTATCATATTAGATTAAGAAATTTTAATAGCGTATTTTTTGCTTAAATATTTATTCACAGCAACTCTTTCTTCTTTGGTTAAAACCTTTTCAAAAACAATAATTTCAGAAATATATCCTTTATAATATTTATTAGAAACCAAACTTGCACCAATCAAAACATTAGGATTTTGATTAGCAATATTAGTACAAAGTGGAGTGGTAGAAGATGATCTATAATAATCAAGAGTTCCATCAATATAAAGAGAAAAAGCACTATTCAGAGATCTTTCAAAATTGATTATGTGAGGAGCATCATCATTTATAATCTTAGAACCCCAACCATAACAATTTTGTGTTCCAACGCCAACACCAAACCAATAAGATACTCTACCATTAAAAATAACAACAGGAGCCATATCTCTAACATTTGCTGCGCTGATATCTGACCATAAAATTGGAGATGACGTAGATTCAAGACTAGGTGCCGTTGGATTAATACTTGAATCTGTGTCTGTTGTTTTTATTACAGTAAAAACTGACATATCATAACCCAAAATGTTGCTGAAACTTAAATAATCATCAACGCCATCAAAGGAAATTGCTGGTAATCCATTAATTATATTCTTTTTATATTTAGGCATCTTACTTTGAGTTGCCTGCGTAGCATTAGTTTTACTTCTAGCCTGCGGACTAGAATCATATAAAGTTGCAATTAAATCTCCATCATCAATGTTCCTATTGCCAGATGAATTAATAATAGATGAATCAGAAGTGGTCTCATACCACAAAGCAAGAGATTTGATTCCATTTACATCTGAGCTTTCAGTTAAAGCTTTTGCTGTTCTCAATCGCATCTTCTCAACCAAATTAGATGCACCTAGAACTCCAGCAACCAAAATTCCAACCACAATAATCACAATTGAAAGTTCTATCAAGGAAAAGGCTTTTTTTAGATTTTTATTAATCATAGAATTATAAAATTTTTGTTTGATTGATATTTAGTTAATAATATTTACATGCCCCATTTTTCTTCCGGCTTTTGCCTCAAGCTTGCCGTAAAGATGAATTTTAGCATTTTTATTTTGGTAAAATTTTTCTAAATCATTTACTTCATCACCAATCAGGTTTTTCATATGTCCTGTTGAATGAAATTTTGCCGAACCAAGAGGTAATCCAAAAATTGCACGGATTAGTTGTTCAAATTGTGAAGTAATTGAAGCATCCATCGAGAAATGCCCTGAATTATGAGGACGCGGTGCAAGTTCGTTAACTAAAATTTCATCAGCCACAATAAACATTTCCACCGCTAAAACGCCAACTAAATTAATTTCTAAAGCAATTTTTTTTGCCAATTCTTGGGCTTTAGTTTTTAATGAATCGGAAATTCTTGCTGGATAATGGCTTTCATCTAAAATGCCACTTTTGTGAATGTTGGTAAGTGGTTCATAAACAGCAATTTCACCAGATTTTGAACGAGCAACCATCGCCGAAATTTCAGAGTCAAATGGACAAAATTTTTCCAAAATTAACTGGTTATTAGAAATAATTTTTTCAGCTTCTTGCCAAACTTTTGCAACATCATTCTCAGATTTTAAAACAAATTGTCCTTTGCCATCATATCCCATTGTGGCTGTTTTAAGAATAGCCACGCTAAAATCTTTTATACCTTTTTGTAAATCTTGCAAAGTTTTTATTTCAAAATATTCTGTAGTTTTGGCCCCAATTGCATTAAGAAAATCTTTTTCTAATAAACGGTTTTGAGTAATTTTAAGAACCTGTGCGTTTGGACATACATCAACATAATTCTGAAGAAATTCAATTGTTGAAAAAGGAATATTTTCAAACTCGAAAGTTGCTACGTCAACTATTGAAGCAAATTTTCTCAAAGCCTCTTTGTCTTGATAATCAGCAACTATTACTTGATTACTAACAAAAGTTGCAGGGGAATCAGCCAAATCTGTAAATACAACTGTTCTAAAACCCATAGCGTGAGCAGCAAAACAAGTCATGCGCCCCAATTGACCACCACCAATTATTCCAATTACAGAATTTGCTTTAAGAGTTTTTGCTTGATTCAAGATGTTACTTAAAATAGGTTTTCATAAATAATTAGTTATTTAGAATAACTTATTAGGCAAAATTAATCAATATTTTTATGAGTGAAAATCAAGAAATAAAAAAAGAATTGCTGGAAATTTTGGCCTGTCCTTTATGTAAAGGAAGCTTGGAATATGACAAAAAATCAAATGAACTAATTTGTTTTGAATCAAAACTCGCTTTCAAGGTTATTGAAGGAATTCCACAAATGCTAATTGATGAAGCAAGAAAACTGAATTAAAATATGCCACAAAAATTTCAAAGACTGAAAAAATCAAGAAGACTTACAAAATCTTCACAAAAATGGCTTTTAAGACAAATTAACGATCCTTATGTTGAACGCGCAAAAGCAGAAGGATGGAGATCGCGAGCTGCTTTTAAAATTATAGAAATAGACCAAAAATTTAAACTTTTTAAAAAAGGGAAAATTGTTGTTGATTTGGGTGCAGCTCCAGGTGGATGGAGCCAGTATGCTGTAAAAAAAGTTGGCGATGGCAATGTTGTGGCCATTGATCTTCTTGAAATTGACACTCTTGCAGGAGTAAATTTTTTTGTTGGCGACTTTATGACTGTTGAAGCGCCACAAAAAATTATGGAGTTACTCACAACAATCCCATACAATAAAAATGGAAAATGTGATATTGTAATGTCTGATATGGCTGCGAATACAACTGGAGATCATACCACAGACCATTTAAGAATTATTGCATTGCTTGAAGAGGCCTTAACTCTGGCAACTGAAATTCTGAAAGAAGGAGGAAGTTTTGTTGGTAAAGTTTTTCAAGGTGGAAGCTCTGATGAAATTCTTAAAAAACTTAGAACAAGTTTTTCTACCGTAAAATATTTTAAGCCGGATTCTTCAAGAAAAGATTCTTCTGAAACTTATCTTGTTGCAATCGGCTTTAGAAGACCAAAAAACACCCAATAAGATTTTGCTTCTAGCCTAACATCCATTTCAAAATTCCGCCGCTATTTAATTCAAACTCTTTATTGATAATTGTTTATAAATATTCGTTCAGTTTTCTACCAGCATCTGTTATTTCAGCACTTTTACTAGAACTATTACCGGTCTTCTGTTATACACTGTTAGCTAATTATTTTTTCTATTCTACCCTAATTATTTTCTAACTAGAGATAGAGGTAAGAACAATGGAAAAAGACTTTATCTAATCTCGGAAGAGTTTTTCAACGAGAAGATAAGTCCGCTAATCGTTAGTACTTACTCAGCGGTTGAAGGCTGCAGAAGATAAGCAATTACCAAGTATGTGCTCAGAACTGGTAATTCTTGGAGAGATTTACCAAAAGTTTATGGTTATTGGCACAGCTTTTATCTTCAATTCAAAAAAGGCAACGATCGAGGGTTGTTGGAAAACATTGCAAGAATTGCAACGACTAAAAGTTGTCACAATTAATGTTGTGATGGCGGACAGCACTACGATTAAGGTTCATCAACACGGTGGTGGCTTAAGATGGGGTTTCAAACTAAAGGGAAAAACGTCAGTGGAATGACAACCAAGTTTAAGAACAGAAAAATTACAATAACTTACGACAAAACGCCCTACAAGCTAAGAAGAAGAATCAAGGATGATAAGCGACTAGCAACGAGGTGCAGCAAATCAGATCAGTTGTTCATAAGCCTTATTGCCTTGGCAGAGGTGAAGATTTTATTTAAATTAATAATTAGCTAACAATTTCTAATCTTTGTTTCTTTAATCATCTAAAATACATTTCCTCCGGAAATTATAAGTAGAACTTTTGGATTTTGTATTTTTGGATTTTTTTGTAAATATTGTTCTAAAGCAGCTATTGTAAGAGCTGAAGTTGGCTCAATTTTTTGCATTAAAATTTCTGAAATCTTTTTTTGCCATAAAATTATTTTTTCTTCCGTAATTTCTTCAAAGCCAGCTATTTTCTGCAAATAGCTAAAAGACTGCGGCAAAACATGTAAAGTTCTGGCGCCATCTGCAACTGTGTCTGGAGTTTCATCATAACCAACAATTCTGCCCAAACTTACCGATCTTGCAGCATCATTTGCATTTAACGGCTCACAAGCAAAAACATTTGCTTTTGGAGATAATCCCAAACTTGCTAGATAAGTTCCTGAAACCAAACCACCACCACCACATGGCGCAAAAATAGCATCAACCTCACCAATTTCCGACAAAGCTTCAAAAGCTGCTGTTCCTTGACCTAAAATTATGTCATCACCGTCATTTGGATGTATAAAAACATACCCTTCTTTTTGTTTTTCTTCAGCCGATTTATTTACTTCAGATCTTTTTTCTAGCAATACAACTTCAGCTCCGAAACTTCTGGTTGCAGCAATTTTTACAGGTGAAGCTTTATTTATCATGTAAATTAAAGCAGGAATTTTAAACTCACTACAAGCACAAGCAATTGCCTGCGCATGATTTCCAGAACTTTGAGCTACAATTTTCTCAGGAAATTTGCCATATTTTTCTTTGTAAGCCAAAATTGAGTTGAACGCTCCTCTAGCTTTGAAAGATTTGGTTTTTTGCCGATTCTCCATTTTAAAGAAAATTTGCGCACCCAATTCTTCATTTAACTTTTGATTAGAAATGACAGGAGTTTTTTCTAGGTATCCTTGAATACGAAAAGCAGCCTCTTTTATTTGTTCAAAATTAAGTTCCATTATCTTGCAAAAAGTTTTGAGATATCTTTAAAAGCTTTAAACTCAAGAGCATTATCACTTGGATCCAAAAAAAACATGGTCGCTTGTTCGCCAGTTTCTCCTTTAAATCTTATGTAAGGCTCTATAACGAATTTAACATTATTTGCTTTTAAATGTTCTGAAAATTTATGCCATTGCTGCCATTCTAAAACAAGGCCAAAATGAGGAACTGGAACTCCATGACCGTCAACATGATTTACAATTTTTTCACCTTTTTTTGGAACAGGGCGCAGATGTGTAACAAATTGATGGCCAAAAAAATCCCAATCAATCCATTTGTCACAAGACCTTCCTTCTGAAAAACCCAAAAATTTACCATAAAACTCTCTGGTTTTTTCCAAGTCGTTTACTGGAACCGCTAGATGAAATGGCTGCAAAGTCATATTTAAAAATGGAATTATTTAATTTCAAAAATTGCATCAACTTCTACCGCAACTCCGAAAGGAAGTGATCCCGATCCAACTGCAGCACGAGCGTGTTTGCCAGCATCACCCAAAACTTCAACCATTAGGTCTGATGCACCATTTGCAACTGCTGGATGATCTTTAAAATTTGCTTCACCATTAACAAAAATTCCAAGTTTTACACAACGAACAACACGTTCTAAGTCACCATCACACGCAACTTTAATTTGCGCTAACAAGTTAATTGCACAAAGGCGTGCCGCAATTTTTGCGTCTTCCGCTGAAATTTCCGAACCCACTTTGCCAATAAACTGTAACTTTCCCGCTTCAATTGGTAATTGTCCAGAGACAAAAACTGTATTACCTGATTTCACAAATCCAACATAATTCGCCACCGGCGCCGCTGGCGTTGGTAATTCAATTCCAAGTGACTTTAATTTTTCTTCGATTTTTGACATGATTTTTCCTGTGTTTAGTTAGTTGAGATTTTGTCTTTGAGACCGTTAATTCTGATTTCCATCGCCGTTTTTGAAACTTGAAAAGCCGTAGCGATTTCTTGTAGCGCTCCTTGGTCTATTTGACCATCGTTATTGAAAGCGCCTCTTTCTTTTGCATATTGAACAACCAGATCTTCTGGCATTAACAAGCTGGCAGCAAACTTATTGGCCTCAACCTCATCATCTCGAGCCACATTAGCATTTGTACTTCTATACATTACAGACCTGTTGTCTTTCTCTATAAAATCATCAATTCCATCCACACCAATTTTTTTGTTATGTAAATAAAAATGGGCAAACTCATGAGCCATCGTGAATCTTTTCCTGTTTGGGTAATCATCTTTCTTGATAGAGATTTTGTAAGATCCATCTGGTTGTTTTGCTATCTTTCCCAAAGTTTCTGGGTTAGGAAAGTTTACCTCTTCTAAACTTATGCCCCATGATCTTATTAGAGATTCCACATTAACAGGAACGTTGTTTAAAAACTTTTTTAATTCTGACATTTTTTTCTCCTTTTTATGACCAATCTTGTTTAGCGATATCAACATTTATATACTCTGATTCCTGTTCTAATTTTTCTGCCGCAAGAACCTTTGCAACAATTTTCTGTAGCAATTCTGGATTCCTTTTTAACCAACTTTCAAAATTCTCTTCAAGCCATTTTTTAGATTCTCTTTCCGCAACTTTTTCTGCAATATCTTCTGATCTTTCTTTAATGTGTATAAACCCATAAATAGCACCAAACCCAAGAATCAAGCCAAACAAAGCCAGAATTAGCGAAATTGTATCAAGCCTTCCAAGCTGGTTGGCGTAAGAAATTTCGTCCAAAACATTTTCTAAATTTCTTACTTCTTTTCTACAACTTTCTTTCGCGCACTTTGCATTAATAGAAAGTTCATTTTTTATTGTGCCCACAATCAATTCTTTGGTTTCTTGCGGAAGATCAAATCTCTCCTTCCACAACAACCATCCGCCATTTACAAGACTGATGGTAATGATTATAGATATTAAAAATGTGAATAATTTTTTCATAACTTGGGTTTTTTGTGATGTTTTTTTTAGTATATCTATTTCTTAAATCTAATTTTTCAACTAACTTAAATTTATTTAGTTATTAAAATTATCTACCACTAATCCCCAATTTTGCAAACAACTTCTGATCGCGCTCCATTTCTGGATTTGAAGTTGTTAAAAGTTTTTCACCATAAAAAATTGAGTTTGCTCCCGCCAAAAAGCACAAGGCTTGCGTTTGCTCATTCATTTGTTCGCGTCCTGCTGACAAACGCACCACTGATTTTGGCATCATAATTCTTGCAACAGCAATTGTTCTTATAAATTCAAACTCATCTAAATTTTCAACTTTGTCAAGTGGAGTTCCTGCAACTTTCACCAACATATTAATTGGAACCGATTGCGGATGTTTAGGTAAATTTGCCAAAACAATTAACATTTTAGCACGATCAATTCTAGTTTCGCCCATACCAACAATTCCACCAGAACAAACATTCAAACCTGCTTCACGAACGTTTTTCAAAGTATTTAGGCGATCTTCAAAGTTGCGCGTCGTAATAATTTCCGAATAAAATTCAGGCGAGGAATCAATGTTATGATTGTAGTAATCTAAACCGGCTTCTTTTAATTTTTTGCTTTGATCTTCAGTTAGCATTCCCAAAGTCATGCAAGTTTCAAGGCCTGTTTTTTTCACTTCATCAACAATATTGCAAATTTTTTCAACATCACGATCGTGCAAACTGCGCCATGCCGCACCCATACAAAATCTTGATGCTCCAGCGTCTTTTGCAGCTTTTGCAGCTTCCAAAATTTTATCAATTGCCATTAGTGATTCTTTCTCAAGACCAGTATTGTAGTGAGCTGACTGCGGACAATATTTGCAATTTTCAGGACAAGAGCCCGTTTTGATACTTAAAAGAGTGCTAATTTGCACCTTATTTGCTTCATGATTAGCACGATGAATTTCTGCCGCTTTGAAAACTAAATCATTAAAAGGTAATTCAAACAAATCTAATATTTCGTCAACTTTCCAGTCGTGCTTTAGATCAACATTTGTTGGAATAAGTTGTTCTGATTTACTTTGTGTTTCTTGATAATTTTGCATCATATAATTCCTTAATTACGAAAACTTTACAAATCTTTATATTTGCTTTATTCGACAGTTCTTCAAATCCGCCATAACATTTTCTTCACTCCGTCATCGCTAGCGTAGATCGGTGATCTATTAGAGTAAGAATTAGGAGTTTTTGACAAAATAGATTGCCACTTCACTTTTAGGCGCTCCTCGCAATGACGAATACAAAGATTGTTATTATTAACCTACTATCGCCAAATAATCAAACATTTAAACAGCTCTCCCATTTGATCAGATGAAATCAAACGATCAATTGCCAAATTAATTTCTTGTTCTTTATCTATATTTTTCGTAAGCAAAGATTTTCTTCTTTCCTCAATTCCTAAACTTCTTAGAAAATGCGACTGAGAAATAATTGAAGATTGTAAATTGCAATTTTTAACTATTTTCTCCAAAGCACAAAAATCAACCAAAGCTGTAATGTCAGCACCATCTTCTTGCAAAACATCTACTTTTTTATGATTCTTCACTGCTTGCAAAGTATTGAGAAATTCATTTTTTACATAACCATAATCAATATTTATTGCCACTCCACCTTGATTTTTTATGGCATCACATAAATCTTTCATAAGTTCTCTTGCTGCCTTACTATACTCAAAAACCGCACCAATTGGAGCTAAACAATTAATTTCCTGCTCCACAAAATCATGAATTTCTTGTTTAAAAAGCGCCAGAGTAAATTTATTATTTTCAATAATTCTTTCTCTCCAGCCACCTTCTGTAAAAACAAACTGATCAATTGGAAAACAATCAAAAAGTTCGTTACTGATGAAAAAAATTTCTTTTTGTTTTGAACTTTGAACTAAAAAATCTGCAAAATTATTATGCCAGACAATATTAAATTCAGATAAATTTTCTTGCTGAATTTTTTGCAGAGCTTCGTTTATTTCAATAATGTGAAAATCTGATCTATTAATAAAATTGATAGCTTGAGAAATATTTTTATCTACAAGTTTTTTGATAGAATTTAAAATATCTTTAAAAAGAGTTCCTTTTCCAGCTCCCATTTCAACTAAGGAAATCTCACAATTCTTATGCGAAGCAATTTCTAAAATATAAGCAGCCAAAAGTTCGCCAAAAACCTGACTTATTTCTGGAGAAGTGATGAAATCTGAATCTTTTCCTATAGGATTTTTAGTACGATAATAACCTGATTTCTCTTTAAAAAGAGCATCAGACATGAAGTGCGAGATTTTCATTGCGGAGATTTAGTAATTATCAAAACAAAAACTGTGCCCAGCAAATCCTAGCTCGCAATGACGAGGTTAAGTGTGAGATACAAAACTCGTAATTGCGAGAAGAGTGAACCACTTGGCAAATCCAAAAAATATATCTACGGTCTCCAGTTCAAAAAATTGCTCAATATTTTAAGTCCAGCTTCACCACTTTTTTCAGGATGAAATTGAATTCCCAAAATATTTTCTTTAGCAATTATAGAATTCATTTTCACACCATATTCAAATTGAGCCACAACATTATTTTCATTTTGGCAAATAAAATGATATGAATTAGCAAAATAAAAGTGCTCTCCTTCTTTTATATCTTTTAGAACTGGATGATTAGAGTTTTTAAAGATAATATCATTCCAACCCATATGGGGAATTTTAAGATCTCCGTTATTATCAATTTTTTTAACTACACCATTTACAAAACACAATCCTTGATGTTCACCATCTTCATAGCCTAAAGATGCTAAAACTTGCATTCCAACGCAAATTCCAAGAAAAGGTTTTTTTTCGGTAATAACCTGTTTCCTAATTTCTTCAGCTAAACCATTTTGTGATTTTAATGCTTCAATACAATCACCAAAAGAACCTACTCCGGGCAAAACAATATAATTTGCTGCTTTTACTTCTTGAGGATCTTTAGAAACGACAATATCATAATCTTTTGCTTTCACTTTTTCCAAAGCATTCAGCACTGACTCAACATTGCCGGCACCATAATCAATTACAACTATTTTCATTTTATTTAATTTTGGAATTTTTAAATGTGGTTTTTAAGTAACAAAATAATGTTCTTTTTTCTGCTTTTTGACAAACTGACGATGTAGTTTCGGATCAGTAATAGAAATATCGAAATCTATTTCTTCAAAATTTTGGTCATTTTCTAGGTTTTTTACAAAGCGCATTTTAGCATTTGTCAGATCAGATCCAAAAACCAAACCGACAAACTCATAACCTTGTTTTTTCAAATGCTCTACCAACCAATAATTAAAGTTAAGAGCAATAATAAAAACAAAAATCACTTCAAGAAGAAATATATCTGATGAGGAAAATATGCCCATTGCTTTCAACAGCATGAAAGAAAAGCTAACACCCAGCAAAACAACAAACTCTTTCCACATCTTATTATATAAGAACCAAATATTATTTAGAAAGAAAGCAGGATAAGAAAAACCATCTTTTAAAAGAATTATATCTTCTATTTTACCTTCTTTAGTTTTCTTAATTAAGGCGTTGTAGAGCTTCATGAGAAATCTGATTGGAAAAAACTGCAAGTAAGACTGCGACCTTATTATGGTCGCAATCTTAGAAAGAAAAATATTAGTTTTTCTTGCTTAAAGCTTCTTTTGCTTTTGCTACAATTTTAGCAAAAGTTTCTGGCTCTCTAATAGCCAAATCCGAAAGAACTTTACGATCAAGATCTATATTGGCTAGTTTCAAACCATTAATGAATTTTGAGTAAACCATATCATTCTGACGAACTGCAGCGTTGATTCTTTGAATCCAAAGACCTCTTAAGTCTCTTTTTTTGGTTCTACGATCACGATAAGCATATCTTAGTGCTTTTTCAACTTTCTCTATTGCTACGCGGAAACAATTTTTTGCACGACCGCGGTAACCTTTGGCAAGTTTTAATATTTTTTTATGTCTGGCTTTTTTAGTAACGCCTCTTTTTACACGACTCATTTTTTCTCCTTATCTAATTTAGTGACTATTTGGCATCTTGAACTTCATAACGCTAGCAGAATGTCCATCTGAAAGAACAGCACCTTTGCGCAACTGTCTAATTCTACGGTTACTTTTTTTGTCCAAGTTATGTCTTTTTCCGGCTTGTTTGTGAACAATTTTTCCGGTACCAGTCACCTTGAATCTCTTCTTGGCACTACTGTTTGTTTTTACTTTTGGCATGTCGTTTTAAAATTAAAATTAATATGCAGATAACACGGGTAGATTGCCTTTGACCTGTGAATCATTGCGCCTAAGCGCTTTAAGCCGAAACTTAAAAAAAGCGAGGATTTTGATTTATGGCTACGAAATAGGTACAAAAAGCGAAATGTAGATATACATTGAGCTGTAAGTATATTCAGTTTAACGACGCCAGAGATCAAAAGCTGAAACTTTTGGTGGGATCAGTAGGACTCGAACCTACGACCAAGACGTTATGAGCATCCTGCTCTAACCAACTGAGCTATAATCCCGTAAAAAATGCAATTTGCCTTGTTTGTTATTTCTTTAGAAAACAATAACTAAGCAAAGGGCAAAGCAAAATATAAATAGATTGCTTTTTTGCAAGTGTTTTTTGCAAAAATATCAAATAAACTTGTTATTTAAGTAATAGTTCAAAATAAGAAAATCAAAACTAATTTTTTGCTTTTGCAACTCCAACTAAAGCAGGCCTAATCAAACGATTTGCTATTGAATAGCCAGCTTGAATAACTTGAACAACTATTCCTTCTTCCGCATCAGATTCAATTTGAGCAATTGCTTCATGGAAATTATGATCAAATTTTTCATTAATTGGATTTATTCTTTTGACTTGGTTTTTTTCTAAAACTTTTAGTAATTCTTTTTCAGTCATAACAATTGCATCAGCATAATTTTTTATAGCTGGACTTTTTTCAATTTCTTCTTTTGGGGCATTTCCACTTGCCAAAAAGAAATTTTCTGCAACTACAACTAAATCAGAAGCAAAATTTGAGATAGCAAATTTTGCAGATTTTTCAAGTTCTTCACGGGATCTTCTTCTGACATTGTCAAGTTCTGCCAAAGTGCGTAATAATTTATCATTTAAATCAGTAACTTTATTTTCTAATTCAGAAATTTTTAGTTCTCTTGGATCAATTTTCTGCTCTTGCTGATTATTCTCTTCAGATTTGTTTTGCTCTTGAGCTTGATTTTCTGTTTGATTATTTTCTTGCATGACTAAATGTTATTTTTTGTTAGAATTAAATTTTCAAAAAGAAGATATGAATCAGTAATTGAATATTCAAGGGAAGAAATTTCATTGCTTTATTGTTAAGAGTAATTTTTAATTCTAGTAGAGTTACTTTCAAATAAAATTAAACAGTTATGTCAGAAAAAATTATTGAGCAAGCAAACCATTTGGTTCCAATGGTAGTTGAACAAACCACCAAGGGCGAAAGATCTTTTGATATTTACTCGCGTCTTTTAAAAGAGAGAATTATTTTCCTTTCTGGTCCAGTAAATGATCAAGTTTCATCTTTAGTTGTGGCACAATTGCTTTTCTTAGAATCAGAAGATCCAAAAAAAGACATTAATTTTTATATCAACTCACCAGGAGGAGTTGTTACATCTGGATTAGCAATGTACGATACTATGCAATATATTAAACCGGAAGTTTCTACCCTTTGTATTGGACAAGCTTGTTCTATGGGTTCTCTTCTTTTGGCCGCAGGAGCTCCTGGAAAAAGATTTTCTTTACCAAACTCACGCATTATGATTCACCAACCATCTGGCGGATATCAAGGTCAAGCAACTGATATCGAAATTCACGCTCAAGAAACTTTGGCTCTAAAAAGAAGGTTAAATGAAATCTATGTCAAACATACTGGACAGAAACTTGCAGTAATTGAAAAATCAATGGAACGTGACAATTTTATGTCACCAGAAAAAGCCAAAGAATTTGGACTAATTGATGCAGTAATTGAAAAAAGAACTTAAAAAAAATTATGACAAAAAAAGATAATCATAGCGAAGAACTTTGCTGCTCTTTTTGCGGTAAAAGCCAAAATGAAGTAAAAAAGCTTATTGCTGGTCCTACAGTTTTTATTTGTAACGAATGTATTGGTCTTTGCGCTGATATTTTACGTGAAGAAAATAAAAAATCTCCACTAAGCAAAGGTGAAAATTCAAAACCAACTCCAAAAGAGATTATAAAAATTTTAAATGATTATGTAATTGGACAAGATCATGCTAAAAAAGCATTGGCAGTTGCTGTATATAATCACTACAAAAGAATTTCAGCTTCAACAGCAATAAATTCTGATGGAGTTGAATTAGGTAAATCAAATATTTTGATGATTGGTCCAACTGGTTGTGGAAAAACATTGCTTGCTCAAACTTTAGCAAGATTTTTAGATGTTCCTTTTACAACTGCTGATGCAACTTCTTTAACTGAAGCCGGTTATGTTGGAGATGATGTCGAAAATATTATTGCTCGCCTTTTGCAAGCTGCAAATTATGACATCGAGAAAACTCAACGTGGAATTGTTTACATCGACGAAATTGACAAAATTGCAAGAAAATCTGAAGAAGGCGCAAGAAGTCGTGATATTTCTGGTGAAGGTGTTCAGCAAGGTTTATTAAAAATAATTGAAGGAACAGTTGCTTCAGTTCCAACACAACCTGGCAAAAAAACTTCACAACAAGAATATGTGCAAGTTGATACGAAAAATATCTTATTTATTTGTGCTGGTGCATTTTCAGGACTTGAGAAAATTATTGCCTCACGCGGTAAAGGTTCTTCAATTGGTTTTGGAGCTGATGTTAGAAGTAAAGATGATCATGATAGAAAAGACATTTTTACTGGAGTTGAACCGGAAGATTTGATTAAATTTGGTTTAATCCCAGAAATTGTTGGAAGACTTCCTGTAATTGCTCCTCTTGAAGGATTAACAGAAAAAGATTTAGTAAAAATTTTATCTGAACCAAAAAACTCAATTACAAAGCAGTATAAAAAATTATTCTCACTTGATAAAATTGATTTGGTCTTTGAAGAAGATGCCTTAAGAGAAATTGCTAAAAAAGCTCTTGAACGCAAAACAGGAGCCAGAGGTTTAAGAGCAATTGTTGAACATATTTTGCTTGATACAATGTTTGAAGTTCCAAGCAAAAATAATGTAAAATCTGTAAAAATATTTAAAGACGTTATATCTAAAAACGAGAAACCAGAAATTGAATATCTTTCAAAAGAAGAAGAAAAAGAAAGAGAAAAATCTTCTGTTGCAGTTGTCGAAAACAAAAGTGAAAAAAGAGCTTAAGAAAAAAGTGACGATTACACAATAACAACATAATGTCATCCTGAAGAGTTTTATTTAGGATATTATCTCGTCAGATCATTTACTTACTTTCAGGATGACAGTGCGTTACAAATTTTAAACTTTTAATTCAAATCACTTCTTAATTAATATTTCTAAAGCGTGCAAACCTCTTTCAAACTCACTTTTCAAAAGCTTATTTATTTTTCGATGAGCATTTACAGTAGTTAAATTTTCCAATTCTTCAGCAGCAATTTTAACTGCAAAATGAGTTTCTGTACTACCATTATCACCTAAATGACCTTTGTGAAGATAAGAATTATTTTTAATTTCTAAAAATTTTATATTTAGATTTTTTCTAAGAGTTTCTATTATTCTTTCTTCCATTATTGTTTTTCTAATTGTTAATAACTTTGTTAATAAGTTGTTAATAAAACTATGGTTATTAACAAAAATAAATTTTATCGAAAAGTTATTAGAGTTTTTAACATTATTTTAACAAAATTAAACTTTGTTAATAAAAAAAAATTTTAATTTAATTTTGTTATTAACTTAATAAAGCTTAGATTATCAAGGTTTTTCAAATTTTAACTTTGTTAATAACTTTGTTAATAACTTAAATTAAATAATTAACGTCACTATTATTAATAATAAAAATAAATGAAAAAATTAATTAATGTAATCCAAAATAAAAATTCTGAAAAAAATCCACCAATATGGATAATGAGACAAGCAGGAAGATATTTACCAGAATATCGTGAAGTTAGATCAAATGTAAAAAACTTTTTAGAACTTTGTTATACTCCAAAATTAGCAAGCGAAGTAACTTTACAACCAATTCGTAGATTTGGTTTAGATGCAGCAATTATATTTTCTGATATTTTAGTAATTCCTGACGCTTTAGGTGTAAAAGTAGAATTTGTAAAAAACGAAGGACCAAAATTACAAAAAATTTCAACAATTGAAGATCTGAAGAAATTTAAGATAGACAATATTAAATCACATTTAAACCCTGTTTTTGAAGCTTTAGAGCTATCTAAATCTGAATTAGATAAAAGTACAGCTTTAATTGGTTTTGCAGGTGCTCCTTGGACTTTGGCTTGTTATATGATTGAAGGAGGAGGATCGAAAAATTTTGAATCTGTTCGCATTAAAGCAATTCAAGATCCAGAATTTTTTTCTCAATTAATTGAAATTTTAACTAATAGTATAATTGAATATTTATCTCTTAAAATTAAAGCAGGTGCTGATGTAGTTAAATTATTTGATTCTTGGGCAGGAGTTTTACCTTCTTCAGAAATTCAAAAATGGGTTATTAATCCAGCGAAAAAAATTGTTTCAGAACTAAAAAAATTACATCCAGAAGTTCCTATAATTTGTTTTCCACGTGGAATTGGTATGAATTACTTAGAGTTTAAAAAACAAGTTCCCTGTGATGTTATTGCTTTAGATCAAACAGTTGAAAGAAATTGGGTAAAAAAGAATTTGCAACAAGATTGTGAAGCAATTGTACAAGGAAATTTGGATAATATTCTTCTGGCTTTTGGTTCAAAGAAAGAAATAGAAAAAGAAGTTTTAGATATTTTGGAAAAGTTTGGCGACAAACCTTTTATTTTCAATTTGGGTCATGGAATTATACCTCAAACACCAATTGAAAATTTAGAATTTATTTTAGATTTGATAAGAAAGTAATTTTTTATCAGTTTTACTTTATATGATAATTATAAGTTATCTTCAGTACTTTTTATAGCATCTACAGTGCCAATATGAAAATACTTACCTTTTAATTCTATGCCTTTAATTCTGTGTAATAAACCACTTTCTCCAACAGCTGAGCGGTAAAAATGTGACATAGAAAAACATTTTTTAGGTGGGTTTTTTAATATTTTAGGATTTATAATTTGCAAACCAACAAAAGCGTGAGTCATTGGAGTTTCAGGAAAACGATATAAATTTCCTGAAGAAAAATTGAAATCTCCACCTCCAAAAGCGTTTCCTTCATAGCCAAAATAATCTTCTTTTTTTACTAAACCTAAAAGAATATCGCATTCTTGTGATTTCCAGTTTTTACATAAAAGTTCTATATCTGAAATGGAATTTTCTTGCCATAAAATATCGCCATTTATTGTTAAGAGAGGTTCATCAAGATTTATTTTATTTTCTGCAAAAACAAGACCGCCAGCAGTTTCAACTTTTTCAATTTCATGAGAAAAGATTATTTTTGAGTTATTTAACTTTTTTATGTGGTCTTCAATTTGTTCTGCTAGATAAAATCCATTTATTATAATTTTTTTGATATCGGAAATTTTATCTAATTTTTCAATTGAGTAATCAATAATTGATTTATTTTTTATTTTTACCAAAGGCTTTGGAATTGAATCTGTTAGAGGGCGCATGCGTTCACCTCTTCCTGCTGCAAAAATAAAAGCTTGTGAAATTTTAGTCATTATTTTCCTCTAAATTATTGGTTAAAAATCCACCAATTTGGCTGTTCCAAAGTTTTTTATAAGCACCGTTTAAATAAAGCAATTCTTGATGTGAACCATATTCTATAATTTTTCCTTTACCAAAACTAAAATTCTGTCCATGTTTTTCAAGTTTGAAAGACGATTAGCAATGACAATTATAGTTTTGTTTTGCATCAGGTTTTTTAGAGAATCTTGAATAAAATTTTCAGTGATTGAATCAAGTTGACTGGTTGCCTCATCTAAAATTAAAATAGGAGCATTTTTTAAAAAAGCTTGAGCAATTGCAGTTCTTTTACGTTGACCGCCTGAAAGTTTAATTCCTCGTTCACCAACCAATGAATCATAGTCTTGTGGCAGATTTACAATAAATTCATGAGCGTGAGATTTTATTGCGCAGCAATAATTTCATCATTATTTTTGGTGTTTTCACAATAAGCAATATTTTCTGTAAGACTGCGATGAAACAAAGATGGATCTTACGGAATTACACCAATTGCGTTGCGTTGCGATGAAACAAAGATGGATCTTACGGAATTACACCAATTGCGTTGCGTAATGATTCTTGTTTTACTTGAGAAATATCTTGTCCGTCAATTAAAAGTTTTCCAAAACTGACATCAAAAAAGCGTAAAATTAAATTTACAAAAGTGGTTTTTCCACCCCCAGAATGACCAACTAAACCAACTTTTTTTCCTGAATTTATGATGATATTTTTATCACAAAAAAGTGCAGAATTATTTTCATAAGAAAAACCAACATCTTCCAAAAATCCATTCATTTCATTGGCCGACATCCACATTAAATGAATAATCCAATTATTGATGGTGAAAAGTAAAAGAAAGTCGCCAGATAATTCCTGGTAAAAAAGTGAAAAAGATTAGTAATAAAGCCAAATATCAAGTTTCTGGCAATGCTTGATGCGGTGCTGTTATGGTGAGTTTATCAACTAAGAGTTTTAAAATGTAAGGCCAAAGAGAAAGGTCAATTGCGTTATATAAAACAACAAATAAATGAAGCCCAACATAAAACTTAAAAGGCTTTACTGACTGCAACAAAAATGAAATAGCAGTGAGATTTTTCTTCATTAAAATTAGTTTAGAATATCAAGCCCAATATCAACCGCTTTAACTGAGTGAGTTAAAGAGCCAACAGAAATAAAATCAATATCAAGATTGCGATATTTGGCAATACTTGCCATATTAATTCCTCCAGAAACTTCAATCATAATTTCCTTGTTTTTATAGGATCTAATTAGCTCTGAAGATTGTTTAATCTGACTTATATTCATGTTGTCCAGCATTATTACGTCTGGCTCAGAATATATAGCTTCTGCAACTTGTTTTATATTGTCGCATTCAATTTCAATTTTTAGTTTTTTATTGTTCTTTTTTGCATTATTTATTGCAGCGGTAATGCTTCCAGAAGCTGCTATATGATTATCTTTAATTAAAATCATGTCTGATAAATTAAAACGATGATTTTTGCATCCACCAATTTTTGTTGAATATTTTTGTAAGTTTCTTAATCCAGGTATTGTTTTTCTCGTATCTAAAATTTTTATTTTTTTATCATTCAATTTTTCTACAAATTGATTAGATAAAGTGGCAATTCCGCTTAAATGTTGAATCAAATTTAAAATTGTTCTTTCAGCAGCTAAAATTAGTTTTGTATCTCCTTCTCCAGTTGCAATAACCTCACTTTTTTTGACTCTATTACCATCTTTTTTGTGAGTTTTTAATTTAATTTCTGAATTTTTAAATTTTTTATGGTTTTTTAATTGTTTGAAGGTTTCCGATATTATGTTTTCTCCACAGAAAATAATTTCTTCACGTGAGTTAATCTGAAATTTTATTTTATTATTTTGAGGAATTGTTAAATCAGACGTTGTATCATCAAAAGCAAAATCTTCTTTTAGTGCAATTTTAACTATTTCTTCAACTTCTTTTTTTAAAGATTGTTGTGACATTTTTTTGGATCAAATTTTTGTTTTTGTAGTTCAGATAGTCTATAGGTGATAAAATGACGCATAAAATTCATTTCTTCAGCATCAATTACTCTTTCTCCGTTTTCACTTTCTTTAATTAGTTTTTCTATAACTTTGAATGCCATACAACTGTTTCCCATTTCAGCATGCAAAAATGCAGGCATTTCTTTTGTCCAAAGAGGTGCGTTTTTAGAATTATTTTTACTCATTTTATAAGCTAAGTCTAACGCTCTATCTATATCACCAAGGCTATTTTTTGCTATAAAAGTTGCCTGAAAAAGCCACCACCATTTGTTATCAATATCTTTTGCTGCATGTTCATCTAAATAATCTATCACATATTTTGTATCCTGAGTTTTTTGAGTTTGTGAATAATAATAGCTTGCAAGAGCGGGAATAAAGTTTGATTTAGAATTTAAAGTATCGAGTGTTTTGAACCATTGGTATAGACGATTGTAATCATAGTTTTTTAAGGCAGAAAAACCTGCAAAAACATCGCCAGAATTTTGCAATCTTGTTCCCAAAACACGGAATAAAAACTCTTTATCACCAAGAGAAGCAGCTGAAACCAAGTATTTGCTTGGAGGAGGAGGAACAATATCGAACTTTGCTTTTACTTTTTCAGTTTTATACCAAAAGCAAATTTGCAAAGAGAACATTAAAAAGAAAAGCCAGAAGAAGATTTTATGAGAATAGAGATGGTAAAAAAATCTTGGTTGAAAATCTTGCATAATTTGGTATTAAAAAACCTAAAACTGCTTTTTCTTAAAATCATGAAAAGCCATGAAAATCATGAGTGGAATATAAATTACAGATTGTAATAAAATTACTTTGATTGTTGAGAAATCTTGAATTCCATAATTTAGCCATTCACTTTGACCAAATAAATCAAGTCTTGGGAAAATTGCAGAAAGCACTTTTAGAACTAAAGCAAAAGAACTGGCAGAAAAAGTTAAATCTGCTTGAGAAATATTTTGAGGTAATTCAACTGCCATTACAAACATTCCCATAAGTCGTGATATTGCGTAAAAACCAAGAGTAGCCATTATTGACGAGAAAGAATTTTTTAGAATCAGAGAAGCTAAAAGAGAAAAAACTATCATAATCAGAGCTTCAGATAGTAAGCTTAGTGACCATACTAAAAGACCAATTTTATTCGCCTGTGTTATTGTTAAAATTGCAACTACCAAAGGAATGAAAATTAGTAAAACGGCAACAAAAAAACCCAGTAAATAACTCATAATAAATTGTTCACGAGAGATTGATTTTGAAATTATGAACTCAACTTCTTTGTTTTCGAAAGCCTTATTCATGCTTAAACAAACAAATAAAGCAGTTCCAATTATTAAAACACCTCTACTAAGCCCAGAGATGTAGGCAGTAGTCATTTGCTTTTGTTCAATAAGTGCAGTTGAGCCAAGGAAAATTGCTAAAGAAAAAGCAATTATTAGAGAGATAAAAAGACCAAGATATAATCTGTTTCTAGTACCACTAAGTATTATATACTTTAATATAGACTTCATTTGCTAAGATACTTAACCCTAAAAAGATTTTTTATCAATTGTGAATTTTTCGTAGAAATCACGATCATATTTGCTTGGAGGAGCAGAATTGTTAACAATTGTTGCTTTGACAAATATAACAGTTTCAACGGTGCTAGTTGATCTTGAAACATATTTGAAAAGGTGTCCTAAAATAGGAATTCTTTGTAACAAAGGAGTTCCTTTATCAGAGTTGCTTCCTGTCTCAGACATTAAACCACCTATTACTAAGACGCTACCACTTTGGATTTTGGCAGTGGTAGTAAGATGTCTTGATTTGATAATCGGAATTTCATTATTAAGAGACTCACCAGTTGCTGGATTAACTGATGGATCAACTGCAACTGCCCCAGAATTTGTTGAAAGTTTAGGATTTACATTCAGTGTAATTTCTTGAGTTTCAAGATTAATTGATGGAGTAATATCAAGTTTCACGCCAACATCAACTTCGTTTTTTGTTGCTGTAACAGTTGAAGTCACTACAGAAGCTGTCCCAGTTGTAGAAGCACTCTGAGAGGTTCCAACGCTTAGTGTAAAGTAAATAAGTTTTTCGGAAAAATCCAAGGAAGCTTTTTGATTATTCATAGCATTAACTCTTGGAGAAGATACAGATCTTGCGGTACCAAATTTTTCCAAAGCTTTAATAGAAGCACTTAAGTTACCGCCAAGGCCAAATAGTTTTACTTTTGGTATAGTAGCTTGGAATACAGGGGAATCGCTTCCTAAAGAACCGCTTAAGCTGAATGACTTTCCAGCATCAAGCCAGCTCCAGTCAATACCTGTCTCATAGTCTTTGTTTAAAGTAACTTCAACAACTTTTGCTTCGATTAAAACTTGTGCTGAGGAAACTCGGCTAACTTCTGATAAATATTTACTAATTTCTTCGTGCTGTTCTCTTGTAGCATAAATTGAAATCATACCAGCGGGTTTATTAACATTTATATCTGAGTTGCCAGACGAAGTTGATGTTGTAGAAGTGGTTGAAAAATCTGATGACGTAGAGGAGTCTGAACTTTTTGATTTTGAGGTAATAGCTGTTATTCCAGCAGAAACACTATCCCACAACTGGCTATCAGATAAAAAGTCAACAAAATAGTTTTTTGTATAAGGTAAATCTGGTTCGAAGTACAAAATTGAATTTTTGTAGGAATAACGAAGTTTACCCAAAGATGCTATGCGGTCAATCACCTCTTTTAGTGGACGATTTTTAGCATTTAAAATTATTCCACCAGAAACACGAGGATCAATGTCAATGTCAATTTTAGCAACTCTTCCGAGCTCAACTAAAACATCTTTAAGAGGAACTTGATCTGTAACTGAGAAGCTTATAGTTTTATCACCACCAATTTTTGGAGGCGGAGGCGTGGTAATTAATTTAGAGACTTTTGGAATTGTAACCTTCGTTTTATTGGTTTCTTCATTTTTTTCGGTTTCTTTTTTATGATCTCTTATTAGGGCTTTTTCGTAGTCGCTATAAGTCATTCCGATATCAGGATCAATTTTATCTACCTTATTTTGTGCACAAGAAAGCAATGCAAATAGTAGGGAAGAAATAAATATTTTTCCTGCGAGTTTCTTTGATTTTAGCACTTTTGAAATAACTTTGTTATTTAATATTTATACAAAATTCCGTTAATAACCCAATAGTTAAATGTATAGTTTTTTTTATCAACTGATTCTTGAATTTAGTAAAAGAAAAATTATCATGTGTGACTCTTTTTAAGACTAAAGTTAAATTTGAATTTTGTAATTAGATTTTAATCGATTAAAAAAAATTGCCTATTTCAAGTCAAATTTATATCAAGTTAAAAGCAGTTGCCTTGATATAAATTTTATTAAAAAAATAAATAGAACTATTCAATGTTAAAAGAACAAGACAGAATTTTTACTAATCTATATGGATATCAATCTGCAAATTTAGAAGATGCAAAAAAAAGAGGCGATTGGGTTGATACAAAAAATTTTCTTGACCAAGGATCTGAATGGCTTATTCAGCAAGTAAAAGATTCTGGTTTGCGTGGTCGTGGAGGAGCTGGTTTTCCAACCGGCACAAAATGGAGTTTTGTTCCAAAAAAATTTAATCCTTCAGAAGGAAAACCTCACTATCTAGTTATTAATGCTGACGAATCTGAACCTGGAACTTGCAAAGATCGCGACATTT
>CAZENB010000001.1:40967-46077 GCA_964513555.1 uncultured Rhizobium sp.
ATAAGCTAATTGAAGGTTGTTTAATAGCAGCAAGAGCAATTAACGCAAATACCTGTTATATTTATGTTCGTGGTGAATATTATAATGAAGCAGTTGCTTTGCAGCGTGCAATTGATGAAGCTTATGATGCTAAATTGATTGGTAAAAATGCATGTAATTCGGGTTGGGATTTAGATGTGTACATACATCGTGGCGCAGGTGCTTATATCTGCGGGGAAGAAACAGCGTTGCTTGAGAGTTTGGAGGGAAACAAAGGTCAGCCTCGCCTTAAGCCACCTTTTCCGGCTTTGATTGGTTTATATGGTTGTCCAACAGTAATTAACAATGTTGAGTCTATTGCTGTTGTTCCAACAATTTTACGTCGAGGAGCCGGTTGGTTTGCTGGCTTGGGCAGAGAAAGAAATACAGGAACAAAAGTTTTTTGTATTTCTGGACATGTAAACAAGCCTTGTAATGTTGAAGAAGAGATGGGCATTCCATTGAAAGAATTGATTGAAAAGTATGCTGGAGGAGTTCGTGGTGGTTGGGATAATTTGCTTGCAATTATTCCTGGGGGATCTTCTGTTCCAATGATTAATAAAGAAGTTTGTGATACTGTTTTAATGGACTTTGATTCATTGAAAGCTGTTGGAACTGGTCTTGGAACAGCTGGTATTATTGTTATGGATAAATCAACAGATGTAATTGCAGCAATTGCAAGACTTTCGCATTTTTACAAGCATGAATCTTGTGGACAATGCACACCTTGTCGTGAAGGAACAGGATGGATGATGAGAATGATGGATCGTATGGTTGAAGGAAATGCAAAAGTTGAAGAAATTGATCAGCTTTACAACCTAACTAAGCAAATTGAGGGTCATACAATTTGTGCTTTGGGTGATGCTGCAGCTTGGCCAGTACAAGGGTTAATCAAAAATTTCCGCTCCACAATGGAAAGTAGAATAAAGGAAAATAAAAATTAAATCAAAACAAATATGAATAGAATTGAAAGGCCTGTAGATTTTCGAGAATTGCGAAATTTGTTGAGGAAACAACCATTAGAGGTTGAAGATCACATTATTGTTGATAATGTTGGGTTTAGAAATAGTCGTGGTAGACAAGCTCTTGCCTTTTTGGGTGTGGTTATGTCGGGAATGTTTGTCGCTGCGCTGACATCTCCACCTGCTGCAGAAAATATTTTTGCGTGTATTTTTTCTGCTGCTGTAGGAAGTGCTTCTCTTGCGACGGCAGCTAACAAAGATCTATATCAAAAATTTAGGGAGTGTCTCCAAGATGGGGGACGAGATTTTGATAGATTACGTGGTTTATCCCGTAATTTGGGGGGAAATGAAGGTTTTCGGGAGTCTATTTTTCCAAGAAGATTACAAGAAATTGATAATCAAGTGCCTTATAGAATGCAAAATGAAAATCAGCACGACATAAGCGCGGCTTCTCTTATACGTGTTCCTGATGTTTTTGAGAGTTCTTGCTCAAACTATCGTTTGGCAGTTGAGCATTTTGTTGAAAATATTCCAAATAATGCAACGGCAAATGAAATATTAACAAGAATTAATTCTTATTATAACTTAGCAAGTGATGAAAGGGACGTTCGTGATTTTCAAAACTCTCTTGTAAGTGAGTTTGGAGAGTCAAGAAAAACAAATACACAAGCTTATTATATTGACGACTCTGCATTATCCAAAGCTGTTTTTGCAAGTTTGGTTGGATCCTGTATTTGTCACGGTGGAAGGTTGCCACAAGATAATGAGGAATATGTTGGCAATTTGATTGCAAAAGTTGCAACCATTAGTCAGGAGCAAAAAGATTTGCTCAAGGCAGGAGTGAATGAATATTTGGAAAATGAATATACTCAGAATCAAGATATTAATAAAAAGTTGTTCTTATTAGCAGGATATAAAATGCTAAACTCTGTACAATATATTAATAATTTAGGAGAAGAAACTTTTAAAGTTATTGTGAGTCCAAGAGCGGTAGTGGAATCTCCATCAGATCAGCCAATAAGAGGTGCTGTTCTTGAGGCTAAAGATTCTAAATATAGTGAACTTAATCAATTGGAAGAAGGAGATAGAAAGCCTTCTGGAACAATAAAACCAAGTTCATCTTCTGCATATAGTAACAACTCAAGAGTTGGCGGTGCTTCTTTGTAATTAAGATTTTTTAATTGTTTGTGCCCTTCCTTGTGAAGCACGAAAAAATAAATTTGCGACCACATAAATAACAAATTCCAATTTTCTTATGACTAAAATTGTTGCATTGATCACGGCTTGTGGTCGCGGAAATCGTTTTAACCAGGGAGATGGAATTCCAAAACAATATTTGCCTTTGGCTGGCGTTCCAATGTTGCGTCATACAATTATGGCTTTCTTAAATCACCCACAAATTAACGATGTGATGTGTGTTGTTCATCCAGATGACATGTCATTTTATGAAGAGGCTGTAATTGGTTTGGATTTGCTTAATCCTGTTTTTGGTGGAGATACTCGTCAAGCCTCAATTCGTTTTGGATTAGAAGCTTTGAAAGACTATAATCCTGCAAAGGTTTTAATTCATGATGGAGTCCGTCCATTTGTTTCAAAGCAGATAATTAATGGAATTTTAGAAAAATTAGAAACTCATCCCGCTGTAATTCCGGCAGTTGCAGTTGAAGATACTTTGAAGAAATATTCTGATGGTAAAATTGAATGGACTTTAGAACGTGATAATTTGTGGCGCGCGCAAACACCACAAGGGTTTTTGTATGAAGATATTTTAAATTCTCATACAGCATTTAAAGATTTGAATTTTACTGATGACGCGTCCCTAAATGAATATGCGGGAATTCCTGTTGCTATTGTTCCTGGCTCGCAAAATAATTTTAAAATTACAACAGCAGAAGATTATGAAAGAGCCAAAAGACTAATAACTTTTTTGGTGCAAAATGTTAAAGAAGAAGTGAGGGTTGGAAATGGTTATGATGTTCATGCATTTAGAAAAATTGCTCAAGATGAAGATAATTTTATAAAAATATGTGGTGTTGATGTTGAGTCTGATAAAAGAGTTATTGCTCATTCAGATGGGGATGTAGGAATTCACGCATTAATGGATGCTTTGCTTGGTGCGGTTGGAGAAGGTGATATTGGCGATCATTTTTCTCCAAATGATTTAAAATGGAAAGATTGTGATTCTAAAGAAATGTTAAAAATTGTTAACCACATTTTGGCACGCAAAGGCGCTAAAATTTTAAATATCGATTTAACGATAATTTGTGAGAAACCAAGAATTTCTAAATATAAAGAACAAATGAAGAAGTCTTTAGCTGAAGCCCTTAATATTTCTGAATCAAGAGTAAATGTCAAAGCAACAACAACTGAGAAAATGGGTTTTCTTGGTAGAGGTGAAGGAATAGCTGCCCAAGCTAGTGCTTCTGTAAAACTAAGTTTTGTGGAATAGAAGTTTTATTCTTAAATTGCTTTTTTAAAAATTTTGACACTCAAAAGTCATTTCTTGAGATTTTTCCTGACAAAAATTAAGTCTGTCTTCCACTTGTATTTTTATATCTTCCATGGTTTTATCATCACAGTTTTTAGAAACAGTAATTTCAATTTCATCAAAGTAGAAACACAGTTTAGAGAATGGAAGTGGAATGTAAAATTTATCCCAAGTATTAAGAGTTTTATAACTAGAAGAAGAGTAAGATAGAGCTAAAATTTTTGCACCTGAAATGCGAGCAATATTTATAATTTCACCATTTATTTTTTGATTCGGTCCACGTGGTCCATCTGGTGTAATTCCAAGTGAATAGCCTTTTTTTAGACCGTCAAATATTCTTCGGAAGCTTGTAAGATCAATTCCTCTAGATGACTTTCTTCCATCTTTGGAAGATCCTAAAATTGAAATTAGACCAAAATTCTCCATAATTTTTCCTACGAATTGTCCATCGCCATGGCGTGAAGCTAATGTCATAAAATTATAATCTTTGTAGATTTGTTTTGGTTTTTGTGTGATAAAAGGAATCATCATTAGACGATTATGCCAAAATACCAAAATCAAAGGAGTTTTATTTTTTGCTGCTGCAAAAATTTTTTCATTATGAATAAAAACTTTTTTGCTGCTGTAATAAACAAGTCGCATATAGCTGCTGATTATTAGGCATATCAGTTTCTGAAAAGCCCAGCTATATGTAACTTTACGTAGCAATTGTTTAAATTTTGTTTTGATATCATACCACTCAAGATTGGTTTGATATCCCAAAATTTTCCATTTTTTTACTTTTTTATTAGTCATTTACCCCTAAATAAAATATGTGTTTTAATTTTATGAAGCTCTGATTATCAAGGTTAGAAAACCATAGTTTATCTAATTTTCCCCTAATTTTCCCCTAATTTTTTCCACTTAGGAGATTTGGCATTGCCGTAATTTTTTATAGTTTGATCTTTTTTTGACATTTCCTGGAGTAGGTTTTCAATTTTCTTCTTTTTAGCTTCAGCTGATAAAAAACCTGGTAACTGATTGATTAAAATTTCGTCAATATCTTTTAGGTAAGATGAGTTTTCTCGTTTTTCTTTGAATTTTTCTCGTGCTTTTTTTAAAGCTAATTCGTCTAAATCATCTATTTTTGCGTTATCAGAAGTTATAGAAGACCAGTCAATAGTTGAGTTGTAAATTTTTCTGATTTGCTCAGAAGATAAATTTTTTAATGAAGTTTTGTCTTCTCCAACTCTAGCATAAGCTTGTCCTTCATAAAAAGTTGGCTCTCCTTTTGCAGCTGAAATTTTTACTAGTATTATAGGTTCTGAATCTACATAAAAAGAGTAAATCCAGTAACTAACTTTTGGTTCTAACAGTCGTTTAATATTTATTCTCTCTAGGTCCGATCTTTTTACAGAAGTTCCTTCAACTTTTCTATTTTTATCATTAACACCAAAAACCAAATAACCAAACTCCTCATTTCTTAAACAAGCTCCGTTGGAAAGAGCGCTTACATATTCGCCAAAAAATCGTGAGTCAGAAATTTTTCGTTCAATATATTCAGACTCGCCATCGTTTTTTAACTCTTTGATAATTTCTGCGGTTAGTTGCTGTAACTCATTTTCTGTCATTTGGTGAAATGATTAGTTATAATTAAATTTTC
>CAZENB010000001.1:46087-53636 GCA_964513555.1 uncultured Rhizobium sp.
AATCTTTAACGAAAGTTTCTAAACCTTTGTCAGTTAATGGATGTGAAATTAATTGTTTTAAAACTTTTGCTGGAATTGTTGCAACATCGGCACCCATTCTGGCAGCAGTTGTAATGTGAATTGGGTTGCGAATTGACGCAACCAAAACCTCGGTTTTGAACTCTGGGTAATTTGAATAAATATCGCAAATTTCTTCAATTAAATTCATGCCGTCTTGTCCAATATCGTCAAGTCTGCCAACGAAAGGAGATACGAAAGTTGCTCCAGCTTTCGCAGCCAAAATTGCTTGAGCCGCTGAGAAGCATAAAGTTACGTTAGTTTGGATTCCTTTATTTGAGAAATATTTACAAGCTCTAAGGCCATCTAAAGTCATTGGTAATTTGATACATACATTTTTAGCAATTTTTGCTAAAATTTCACCTTCACGAACCATGTTTTCATAGTCAGTCGCCGCTACCTCAGCACTTACTGGGCCTGATACAACCGCGCAAATTTCAGCAATAACTTCTTTGAAGTCACGTCCAGATTTTGCAATTAAACTTGGATTTGTTGTAACACCATCTAAAAGTCCATAAGCAGCAATTTCTTTAATTTCTGCAATTTCAGCTGAATCAATAAAAAATTTCATATTTGATTTAAAATTAAGTTTAAGGAAGAATTATGAATAATAATTATCAGTTTATTCATTAAATCTATTTAATCAACAAGACCAGAGATCAAAAATAATGAGCAATCTTTTTGTCAATGTGCTTTTGCCTTTGCCGTTTGACAAGCCCTTTACATATGAAGTTAATGCTGAAATTGCTGCGGATATTGCTGTAGGAAATTTGTTGAAAGTTCCTTTTCGTAAAAAAGAATTATGGGGCTTAGTTGTTGAAATTGATGTTAAATTATATGAATTTGATTCAAAACAAGTAAAAGAAGTTTTGGCAAAAAATCAGCAAGTCAAATTTGATGAAAAACTAATAGAATTTATCGAGCGCATTGCATCTTACAACCTTGCTTACAAAGGTTTGGTGCTTAAAGCTTTTATCGGAATTCTAAATTCGGATAAAATTAAAAAGCCTAATTTTAAAGCTAAAATTCAAGAAATTGATGTTCAAAAATTTGCTTTGAAAAAATTGTCAGAAAAACAACAAAAAATTGCTGACGAGATTTTACAAGAAGTTGAGAAAAACCAGCATGCTGTAAATTTGCTTGATGGTGTTACTGGTTCAGGAAAAACGGAAATTTATTTTGCTGTGATTGCGGCAATTCTTAAAAGTCATTCTAACTTTTCTTCTTGTCACTCTGATACACCTAATTGTCATTCTGAGCATAAGCAAAGGATCTTATTTGATAAGATTCGAGATTTAACGCCTGAGATTCTTCGCTATGCTCAGAATGACAATGAGATGACTCAGGATGACAAAGAGGGAGTTCAGGATGACAGAGAAGTAGTAGCAAATCAAATTTTAATTTTACTTCCTGAAATTGCGCTAACCAGTCAATTGTTGAAAAGATTTGAAGAACAATTCGGTTTTAAGCCGGAATTGTGGCATTCAAAAATTTCCAAAAAAGAAAAAAGAGAAATTTTTTATGGAGTTATTTCTGGATCAATAAAAGTTTTGATTGGAGCAAGATCTGCGCTTCTTTTGCCATTTAAGAACCTTAAATTGATAGTCCTTGATGAAGAGCATGATTCATCTTTTAAACAGGAAGAAATTTTTAATTTTCATGCTCGCGATATGGCAATTCTAAAGGCAAAAATTGAGAATTTTTCAGTAATTTTATCATCAGCAACTCCAGCGATTGAAAGTTATGTTAATGCTCAAAATGAAAAATACCGTCATTTTGTTTTAGATAGCAATTTTAATGAGCAAAAAAGTGATATAAGAATTATTGATTTATGTCGTGAAAAGTTACCGAAAAATAATTTTATTGCGGCTGAGTTAAGAAAAATGGTGATTGAGAATTTTGAGAAAAATCAACAGACTTTGCTTTTTTTGAACCGTAGAGGTTATGCACCAGTAACATTATGTAAAAATTGTGGACAGAAAGTGAATTGTCCAAATTGTAGTTCTTACATGGTATCGCACAAAAAAAGCAATAAAATGTCTTGTCACTATTGCGGAGAGAATCAAAAATTTTCCAGTGATTGTAAATTTTGTAGCAGCGAAGATAGTTTAATTGATATTGGTGTTGGAGTTGAAAAAATTAAAGAAGAAGTGGAAAGCTTTTTGCCGCAAGCAAGAATTGCTTTGGTTACAAGTGATTCGGTAACAAATTTTGATGAAGCAGAAGAATTAATTAACAAAATTTCCAATCATGAAATTGACATAATAATTGGTACGCAATTAATTGCCAAAGGTTATGATTTTGCTGGACTTACTTTGGTTGGAGTAGTTGATGCTGACAGTGGATTTTATGCGTCCGATTTAAAATCGATGGAAAGATCTTATCAGCTTCTAAAACAAGTTATTGGAAGAGCTGGAAGAAGAAAAGAGCAGGGAAGAGTCTTTATTCAAACTTACAATCCACAAAATTTAATTTTTGAGAAAATTATCAAACAAGATAAAGCGGGTTTTTACAATTTTGAAATCTCAAATCGTAAAAATCTTAATATGCCACCTTTTTCAAAAATGGCATCTTTTGTAGTTAGTGCTTTTGAAGAGAAAAATGCTTTAAATTTTGCTAAAAAATTAATAGCAGTATTTCCATTTGATGAGAATATAGAGCTTTTGGGTCCTGCCCAAATGCCAATATTGAAGCTTAAAAATCGCTATAATTATCGGGTTTTTGTTAAAACTTCTAAGAAAATCAATTTGCAAAAATTGATTATAGATGTGATAAAAAACCTTGAAATTCCAACTAATGTTAGAGTAAAAATTGATATTGATCCGCAATGATGTGTTTAAGTGTGGGATATAATAACTAGTTCAAGTCAATTTGTAGGAGAGTGCTAGTCAAGTCATTGCGAGGAGTACAACGTACGACGTGGCAATCCAGATTTATAAAAAACCAATTTCTAATTTATGAAAATCAAAACTTTTATTTTTTGTGCAATTTTTTGCATTGCATTTTCCACAAAATCTTTTGCAGATAACGCGGTAAATTATGATTCAGTTGGTAAGGCTGTTTCTGCATTATATTCAAAAACAGGTAATGTAACAAAAGAAGATTATGACAATTTTTGGAATGAAATTGGCCCTAAGAGTAATGCTGATAAAGAAAGAATAATTAATTTTATGAAAGATAATTTATTGCTAATGCAAGAGTATCAAAGAGAGACATGGAAATGCGCAGAAAATTCTTGGAATGCCCAAAAAGTTTCAAATTGTCCAGATTTGCAGAAGAAATATAGTTTAATTGAAGCAAGTTTTAAGAAGAATAAACAAGAAAATCAGCTAAAAAATATTAGAGAATTTTCAAATCAAGTAATTCAGGCAGCTGTAGAGAGAAGACCTATTAAACAAGAAGGCGGAAATGAAATTCCTTTATCTTTAGAAATGATTCAGATGATGACAAAAAATCTTGATAATGTTTTTGCAAGATTTGGGGTTGTATTAAAGACTAGTTATTAGTTTCTGATTTGTGGATTTACAAAAAATTGCTAAAAATCCACAATCAGACTTTAGTCTTTAGCAACCTAACTTTCAGTTGTATAGTTTGGAGACTCGGAAGTTATTGTAATTGAATGAGCATGGCTTTCACGAAGTCCTGAATTAGTGATTTTCACGAAATTACAATTCTTTCTCATCTCTTCAATTGTGCAATTTCCAGTATAACCCATTGCTGATTTCAAGCCACCAACTAATTGATGAATTACGTCAGAAACAGGACCTTTGTAAGGAACTCTTCCTTCAACACCTTCAGGAACAAGTTTTAGTTTATCAGAAACATCTTGTTGGAAATAACGATCTGCTGAACCACGAGCCATTGCACCAAGTGATCCCATGCCGCGGTAAATTTTGTAAGATCTCCCTTTGAATAACACAATTTCACCAGGGCTTTCTTCAGTTCCTGCTAAAAGTCCACCAAGCATAACGCAAGATGCGCCTGCTGCAATTGCTTTTGCCAAGTCGCCGGAAAATCTGATTCCACCATCAGAAATTACTGGAATTTTTACTTTACTACAATACTCAACAACACCCATAACTGCTGATAATTGTGGCACACCAACACCTGCAACAATTCTTGTTGTGCAAATTGAACCTGGTCCAATTCCAACTTTTACAGCATCAGCACCAGCGTCAATCAAAGCTTTAGCCGCTTCAGCAGTAGCAATGTTTCCAGCAATAAAATTTTGTTTTGGATAAGTTTTTTTCAAATAACGAACTGTTTCAATTACACCTTTTGAATGACCGTGAGCAGTGTCAATTGTGACGACATCAGCGCCAGCTTCAATTAAACTTTCAGCTCTTTTAATGCCATCTTTGCTGACTCCAGTTGCAGCGGCAACTAAAAGACGTCCTTCCGAATCTTTAGCGGCATTTGGAAACTGTTTGTTTTTTTCTAAATCTTTACCAGTAATTAAACCAACGCAATTTCCTGAATTATCAGTTATAATAATTCTTTCAATTTTGTTTTTGTGTAGAAGATTTTTTGCTTCAGATTTGCTGATATTAGCTTTGGCGGTCACAAGTCCGCTTTTAGTCATTAATTCTTTGATTAGTTGTTTTTTATCAGTGGCAAAACGCACGTCGCGATTGGTCAAAATTCCCACCAATTTTTTGCTGCCATCTTTCACAACTGGAATTCCTGAAATGCCATATTGATTCATTATAAACAAAGCATCGCCCAAAGTTTGTTCTGGCGTAATTGTTAGTGGGTTTATTACAATTCCTGATTCAAATTTTTTAACTTTTCTTACTTCGTCTGATTGCTCTTTAATTGATAAGTTTTTATGAATACATCCCATTCCACCAGATTGAGCCATAGCAATTGCTAAACGACTTTCTGTAACTGTATCCATCGCTGAAGAAATAATTGGAATGTTTAGCTCAATAGTTTTGGTAATTTTGGTTTTTGTTTGCGCATCAGCTGGTAAGATTTCAGAAAAAGCTGGTTGTAACAAAACATCATCAAATGTTAATGAATTAGGGGCTTCTTCTATGATTTTTTTATGAGATTTTGTCATGTATGCTTTGATCCTTTTGTGATTTGAAATTGAGTTGACAAAGAATATAGTGGCGTAAATTATCTTTTGCTTATAAAAAATAAAGTTAATTTTAACTTTCACTTCCTATTTCATAACTTAACAAATTATTAAAATATGACTTCTCAAATTGAAAAGCTCTGCGAGGAAAAGAGAATTAAACTTACAGAAAATCGTAGAATTGTTGCACGCGTAATTTCTGAAAGTATTGATCATCCTGATGTTGAAGAGGTTTATGCAAGGGCATCGAAAATTAATAATAAAATTGGGATTGCCACTGTTTACCGAGCAGTAAAAATGTTTGAAGAACTTGGAGTTATTGCAAAACATGACTTTGGTGGCAAAGGCAGAGCTCGTTATGAAAAAATAGAAGAAACAGAGCATCATGATCATCTAGTCGATATCACAACTGATGAAGTTCATGAATTTTTTGATGAAGAATTAGAAAAATTAAAAACTAAAATTGCTCAAGAGAAAGGTTTTGAATTGATTGGTCACCGTCTTGAGCTTTATTGCCGTCCAATTAAAAAGTAAAAATTAAAATATGAATCAATTCTTACGAGAAATATTCAGTTCACAAATTAATTTTGAAGGACGCGACTTATCAGATAAATTCTTAAAATATTTTTTTGATCTCTATAGAATTGAACTTTTTAAAGATGGATTAGACCTGGTTTTAACAAAAGTTTTGGAAAAAGATCTAAACTTTGAAGTAAAAATTATTAAAGGTTGGGATACGAATATTGGTTGTTATTTAACAGAACAAAACAAAATTTTTAACAAAATTACTGGTACTTTTTCCTCTAAAGTCAAAAAAACCATAATTCTTAGACAACTGAATTATAATGTTTTGGCTCACGAAATGGCTCATGCTTTAGAATTTGAGAGTGGTGTTAATTTAGGTGAGCAATTTCGTCAAGCAATTGGTCTTGATATGAAGGGAAGAAATCCTGATAATGTGGCTTTGAAAGGTGAAGTAAAAAGATTAATGGTTGAAGCGTTAAAATCCTATCCTTCAAACCAATTTATATCAGAGCTTTTTGCTCGTTATTTTGAGTTACTAAGTATTTCACGCAATGTTTGTGAAAATGGTAGCTTTACAACTTCTGATGTGATGAGTTTTTTTGAAAATACTACTAACTTTATTCAGCAAAAATTTAATCCAATAATCAAAGCAAAAATTAATCAAAAAATTGTAGTGCAAACTCTAGAAATTTTGAATCAGGTTAAAATCTCAGAACCAAGGCAACAATTCCAAGAAAAAGTCGAGTCTTTTCACAAAAAAACTGACAGTAATAACGCAATTTCTTGGACAAAAAACACTAAATCGAATGCGATGTGGCAGAGCTCTTGGAATAAATATAAAGAAATAGAAGACAAAAAATAATGGCTGTTTACACAAGAATAAACAAAGAGGAGATAAAGCAACATTTACTTAACTATAAAATTGGCGAACTAATTGGTTATAGCGAAATTGTTGAAGGAATAGATAATTCAAATTTCTTTTTAGAAACAACTTCTGGAAAGTTTATTTTAACGGTTTTTGAGTCAAGAATTAGAAAAGATGAATTGCCATTTTTTATCAATTTCAAATCTCATCTTGCAAAAAAAGGAATTTGTTGTCCCAAGCCACTAGAAAATAATTCAGGCAATATTATATCTGATTTAAAAGACAAAAAATCATGTATTGTAACTTTTTTAAAAGGTTCCAACCTAAAATCTTTTGATGGTTATCAGGACAGTATAACAGAGAAGCATTGCTTTGAAGTTGGTAAAATTTTGGCACAATTGCATCAGGCCTCAACAGATTTTAAAATTACTCGTTTTAATGATTTAGGAAATGTTGTTTGGAAAGAATTTTTTGAAAAATTAAAACAATTAACCCAAGAATATCAAAATAATCTGCAATTAGAAATAGAAGATAATTTATCTTTTTTGGAAAAAAACTGGCTAACTAACCTTCCTTCTTGTGCTTCTCATTTAGATTTGTTTCCAGATAATGTTTTTTTTGATGAGAAATGTGAAGTAAGTGGTGTTATAGATTTTTATTTCGCTGCTAATGATTTAGTTATTTACGACTTTGCAATTGCTGTAAATGCCTGGTGTTTTGATAAAGATAACAATTTCATTGAAACAAGATTCAATAAAATGTTGTTAGGTTACGAATCTATAAGAAAATTTAGTCTGGAAGAAAAGAGCTTTTTAACTATTGCTTGTCTTGGTGCAGCGATGCGTTTTCTTCTCACAAGATTGCATGACATGTTTTTTACGCCAAAAGATTCAATTGTGAATATAAAAAACCCCCAAGAATATTTAGCAAAGCTAAAATTTTTTAGATCAAAATTATGAACATAAAATTCAACTTTTTTGGCAAAGATTGTATAATTGAGCGTGCTTTACAGAATCGTTCAG
>CAZENB010000002.1:0-49081 GCA_964513555.1 uncultured Rhizobium sp.
CTCTTAGTATAGATGATACAAAAAAGATTGTTGATATTTTAGAGCAAAGATTTCCACAAATTCAGCGTGGTCTTGCTACTAAAGATATTTGTTATGCAACGCAAAACAGGCAAGATGCGGTAAGAAAATTATCTACAATGGTTGATATGTTACTTGTTATTGGTGCAAAAAATAGTTCAAATTCTAACCGTTTAAGAGACTTAGGTGAAGAATGTGGTCTACTATCTTATTTAATCAATGGTGCAGAAGATATCGATTCGCAGTTGTTAAAAGGTATTAAAAAAATTGGATTGACAGCAGGGGCTTCGGCTCCTGAAGTTTTAGTTCAAGGGGTTATTGATAAAATAAAAAGACTTTCTGATTTTGAAGTTGATGTTTCAGATATGGAAGGAATTACTGAAAACACTTTCTTTATTCTTCCAAAGAAGGTTAGAAAATAAATTAGAAGAATATTACTCGCCACATTTATTGTGGCGAGTAAAACAAATTTTATTGGGCTGCTGCAGGAACAATTTCAATTTCAACACGACGATTTTGAGATCTTCCTTCTTCACTATCATTTGAAGCAATTGGGATTGCAGATCCAATTCCTGAGGTTTTTACTCTTTGAGAAAAAATTCCTTGTCCAATCAAATATTTAGCTACAGATTGTGCTCTTTGAGACGATAACATTTGGTTTTTAGAAGCATTTCCTGTTGAATCAGTGTGCCCTGTGATTGAGATATCTGTCTTTTTGTATTCTTTGAAAACTTTAGCGACAGAGTTTAGAACTCTGTAGAAAGAAGAATTTATATCAGCGCTGTTGCTAGCAAAAGTTATGTTGCCAGGCATAATAAGTCTGATTTTATCTCCTTCTCTTTTTATTCCAACGCCACTTCCTTGAAGTTCTGCTTTAAGCTTAGATTCTTGATTATCAAAATAATATCCCAATCCTCCACCAACAGCTGCTCCAACAGCTGCTCCAATTAATGTTGATTTGGTATTTCCACCAGCTAATTGTCCAGCCAAAGCTCCAGCTAAAGCTCCGCCACCACTATATAGAGCCGTATTTGAGATTTTGCGCTCACCAGTATAAGGGTCGGTTGTGCAAGAAAAAGTGAAAATTGCAATTACAAAAAGCGAGGTAATAGTTTTGAACATATGCTTTTTAATTTTTGTTAGTATGTAAAGAAGAGTTTAGCAAAGTAAAAAGTTGTTTTTCAAGTTAGAATTAACATTTAATTTGGTAATTATCAATTAATTGGTTAATTGTTATAAAAAAAGTACTTAATGAGATTTTTTTTCTTATTTAATTCTTTTCAAAAAGAATTAAATCTTAAATTGTCTAAAGACTTGTAAAAAGTATTTGAGGTAGCTATATTTAAAATGCTTTTGGTTTATTCTGGAAGCTATGGTGATAAACTTAATCTGAAATAGATGTAACATGGACTCGGGGGCGGTACCCGACATCTCCACCAATTTTTTGTTCAATTGATAAAAGTAATTGAACTTAATATAAAACCAAAATTATTTTAGTTTTATTATTTGGGGATGAATTAGCTTCGACATGCATGATAAAGAGATTGATTTTGCCCGGTTGAGAAACTGCCGGTTTGTATTTCAATGCAGACATCCGTTCAAAAAAAGTAAACGCAAATGATAATTTTGCTAATGATAACGTAGAATTTGCTCCAGTGGCTGTAGCTGCTTAGCATAAGTTAGGTTATCGGGGTTTGCCGGTTTTCCTTGCAACAGAAAAACTGGTTTTTAATAAAAACTCTTAAAAAATTTTTCATGCAAGACTTAATTGGGTATGATGAAATCATTGAAAACTCAATGCGTTCAGTGATTTTTGAAACATTGAAAAAAGTAGAAAAAACGGGTCTTCCTGGAAAGCACTATTTTATTATAACCTTTTTAGTACGTTTTCCTGGAGTTGTTATGCCAAAAAGTCTTTTGGAAAAGTATCCAGAAGAAATGACTATTGCAATTCAGTATCAGTATAAAAACTTGGTCGTTGAACAAGATGATTTTAAAATATCACTAAGTTTTTCTGGAAAATATGAAAAGCTTACTATTCCCTACAAAGCTGTAACTTCATTTACTGATCCTTCCATGAATTTTGGTCTAAAGTTCAGTGTAAATTATGACGATTTAGTTGAAGATGGAATAGATGATAATCTAAGTCCAGCAAACAAAAGTGAACCAAAGAAGAAAGAAATTGATTTGTCGGCAAAGATAGTTTCTCTAGACGCTTTTAGAAAAAATAAAGATCAAGATAATTAAATAATAAAATGTTTTATCAGGTAACTTTTTTAGTTTTAACTTACTTAATATCAGCAATTCCTTTTGGCTTGTTGTTGACAAAAGTTTTCTTAAACAAAGATATTAGAGAATTTGGCTCAAAAAATATTGGAGCAACAAATGTTACCAGAGTTGCTGGTAAAAAGTTAGGATTAGCAACCTTAATTCTTGATGGAGCAAAAGGTGCAATAATGGTAATTATTGCAAGATTTGTCTTTTCAGATAGTGCAAATTTGCACCTGTGTTTAGTTTTAGTTGCTTTGATTGCTGTTTTGGGCCATATTTATCCGGTTTACTTAAATTTCAAAGGTGGTAAGGGTGTTGCAACAACTATTGCAGTTTTTTATGCTCTTGATCTAAAATTAGGTTTTTTAGTCACAGTTGTTTGGTTAATATCCTTTTTACTATTCAGAATTTCATCACTTTCATCACTTCTAGCTGTTGCTTCTTCTGTGTTTTTGTCAAAATATTGTGAAGCTCCTTTTGAACAAATTATTTTTTGTACGATTTTGTTTGTAATAGTTGCTTTCAGACATAAAGAAAATATTTCTCGATTACTAAAGGGTGAAGAAAAAGGTTTCAAAAAATAGTTTTAAATTGTTTCAAATGCTACTTGAAGCAGCTTAATATTGTAGTTGAAAGCTCTAAAAATAAATTTAAAATTTATTAAAAATGTTACATTCAGAAATTAAAGATCGTCTAATTATTGCTCTTGATGTTCCAGATTTTATATCCGCAAAAAATTTAGTTGAAAAAATTGAAGAAGAGGGTGTTTTTTATAAGATAGGATTAGAATTAATGATGAGCGGTGATTACTTTAAAATTATAGAATGGCTTAAAGAAAGAAATAAAAAAGTTTTTGCTGATTTGAAGCTTTATGACATATCTGAAACTGTTGGAAGATCTGTTAAAAATTTAGCTCAATATGAAATAGATTTGCTGACTATTCATGCATCAAGTCGTCAAATTATGGAACAAGCTGCTCAAAATAAAGGTAAAATGCAAATTGCTGCAGTAACAGTTTTGACAAATTTAGATCAAAGTGATTTAAAAGAAATGGGTTTTGATGTTAATATTTCTTTGTCAGATTTAGTGATTAAAAAAGCTGAATTAGCAATTGATTGTGGTATTGATGGAGTTGTGGCATCAAGTCATGAAAGCGGAATGTTGAGAGGAAAATTGGGGCAAGATTTTTTAATTGTAACACCGGGAATTAGATTGGCAAAAGTTGCAAATGACGATCAGAAAAGGGTTGCTGATGTGAAAGAAGCAATTAGTCAAGGAAGCTCTTATTTAGTGGTTGGAAGACCAATTACTCGTGATGAAAATCCAAAAGAAATGGCGGCTAAGTTTAATAAAATGATTTACTCTGCTTTATGAAGCTAAACCAATTTATTGATAAAATAGAAATTTCTTACGAATTAATTTATGGTGCAAGTTTTATTGATGAAATTTTAGTTGAAGATATTGCAATTGACTCGCGTTTAGTAAAAGAAAAAACAGCCTTTTTTGCTATAAAAGGTAAAGTTCTTGATGGCAACTTTTTTATTAATGATTCTATAAAAAAAGGCGCCTCAGTAATTGTTTCTTCTGATATTGAGTTTTTAAAGAATTTAGCTTTAGTCGATGAGAAAGTGCTGTTAATTTTTTCTCAAGAAATTCATAAGCTTCTTATAGAATTTTTGCAGAATTTCTATTCAAATTTACCTTCAAATATCTACGCAGTTACAGGAACTAATGGTAAAACTTCAGTTGCTGAGTTTTGTCGTCAAATTTTTACATTAGCTGGAAAAAAAGCAGCTTCAATTGGAACTTTGGGTGTTACTTGTGATTACTTAGACCAGAATCAAATTCAACAAACTGCTCTTACAACTCCTGATATAGTTTCTTTTTACAAAAACCTTTCTTTTTTGAAGAAAAACGGTGTTGATGATGTTGCAATTGAAGTTAGTTCAATTGGGCTTGAACAAAACCGAACTGGCAAAGTTGGTATTACAGTTGGTGCTTTTACTAATTTTACCCAAGATCATTTAGATTATCATAATACCATGGAAGAGTATTTTGATTGCAAAATGATTTTATTTAAATCTGTTTTGCAACAAAACTCTACTGCAGTTATAAATAGTGATATCAAAGAGTATCAAGAAATTAATGAAATTTGTCAGAAAAGAGATTTAAAAGTCATAAGTTATGGCTTTGAAGCAATTTCAAAGAATTCTTTGCGAATTATAAATATAGAACAAACTTTTGAGGGACAAAAAGTTGCCTTTGAATTTTTGGGTGAAGAATATAATTTTAATTTGTCTATTAGTGGTGATTTTCAGGCTTATAACGCAATTTGTGCTTTAGGTATTTTTCTTTCAAACAATAGTTGTTCTAAGAAACAATTGGAAGAAATTTTGCAAAATTTCCATAAACTACATTCTGCTTTGGGAAGAATGCAAATAGCAGGAGTTTTGCCAAATAAAGCTCAAGTTTTTATTGATTTTGCACATACTCCGGATGCTTTAAGTAATGTTTTGCAATTGGCACGTAAAATTACCAATAAAAAAGTGGTAGTACTTTTTGGTTGCGGTGGAAATCGTGATAATAAAAAAAGAGCAATTATGGGAAAAGTTGCTTCAGAGTTAGCTGATATTATTATAGTTACTGATGATAATCCAAGATTGGAAGATGCAAAAAAAATTCGTGCTGAAATTTTGCAAGGATGTGATTTGAAAAAAGCTTTTGAAATTGCTAACAGGGAAATTGCAATTACTAAAGCAATTCCAATGTTGCAAAGTTATGATATTTTGATTTTGGCTGGTAAAGGTCATGAAAAATATCAAATAATTGGTACAAACAAAGTTGAATTTGATGAGGAAAAAATTGTTCGAAATGTTGTTGCCAGAATATCTTAAAACAAAATTCCAAATTGATTTTATTGACCTTTATGATGTTGAGGGATTAAAAAAAGTTGATGAAAAATTTTCACAATTTCTAGAACAAGAAAATAATCAATTAAACAAAGATTTTTTACAGTTAAAAAAAGATAAAAATAGTTTTACTGCTAATCAGCAATCCTTAATTCTAATTGATGTAGCGGTTGTGTTAGAAAAGTTCTTAGTTACTTTATTTAACATAGAAAAAGAAAATTCAGAACTAAAAAGTAAGCATGATAACTTAAAAAATATTTACAAAATTAGACGTAATTTTGTTCAAAGAGATGTTGCAAAAAGTTTTTCTAGTTGCCCAAGGGATATTGATGGATTTTCAATCTTAAAAAATTTGAAAATTGAGTTTGATGATGTTGATGATTTAGAGAAAAAGATTGCTGAAGAGATAAATTTGGGAAGGAATTTAAAAGATCTTACGAATTATACAATATGGGCCATATATAGTGATGAAGGGAAAAAATTTCATAAAAATGGTGCTCTTTTTATTATTCCACAAAAAATTGATTGCAATAACTTGCTTGCCTCAAGTCATGAAAAATCTAAACGTTCAGATTTTAATCTAACTGATCAAGGATTTAATTTAAATCGTGTTTTAGGAGAATCCAACTATTGTATTTTTTGCCATAAACAACAGAAAGATTCTTGTAGAAGTGGTATTAAAGAACGATCTTCTTTTTGTTATCCTGAGAGCAGCGAAGGATCTTGTACAACAAACTCAGGATTTTCTCAAGATTCTTCGTTTTTGCCTCAGAATGACAAGAAGAGATTTCAAGATGAAAATAAATTCAAGAAAGATGAGCTTGGCATTGATTTGCATGGATGTCCACTTGATGAAAGAATTTCAGAAATGAATTTACTAAAGTCAGAAGGCTTTTCAGTTGCGGCTCTTTCAATTGCAGTTGTTGATAATCCAATGATTGCTGGAACTGGACACAGAATTTGTAATGATTGCACAAAATCTTGTATTTATCAAAAACAAGAACCAGTCGATATTCCTCAAATTGAAACTAGAACTTTAAAAGATGTTCTGAATTTACCTTATGGATTTGAGATTTACTCTTTATTGACTAGATGGAATCCACTCAATTTAGATCAAAGTTTACCTAGAGAAAATTCTGGTAAAAAAATTTTAATTGCTGGTCTTGGTCCTTCAGGATACACTTTGGCGCATTATTTGCTTAACTCAGGACATGAAGTGGTTGCAATTGATGGTCTTAAAATTGAGCCTCTAAACAAAGAGATATCTGGATTAGATGAGTTTGGAAATATTTGCGATTTTAAGCCTATTAAATTTTTAGATGAAATTTACGAACCTCTATCATCGCGCTTGATTCATGGTTTCGGTGGTGTTGCTGAATATGGAATTACAGTTCGTTTTGACAAAAATTTCTTAAAAATTATTAGAATTATTTTAGAACGCAGAAGAAATTTCAGAATGTTTGGAGGAATTCGTTTTGGGTCATCAATTACTGACAAAATTGCATTTGAAAATTATGGTTTTGACCATGTAGCGCTTTGTCTTGGAGCTGGTCGTCCCAACATAATTAATCTTAAAAATAACTTTGCCAAGGGTGTGCGTCAAGCTTCTGATTTTTTGATGTCTTTACAGTTAACGGGTTCTTTCAAAGAAAATTTATTTACTAATTTGCAAATTAGAATGCCAATTGTTGTTATTGGTGGAGGATTAACTGCAGTTGATACAGCTTGCGAAGCAAGAATGTACTACGTAAGTCAAATTAAAAAATTTGTCCAAAAAGTTGAAAAAATTGGTAAAAATAACCTATTTTCATTGCTTACTAAAGAAGAAAAAATAATTGCTGAAGAATTTATAAGTCATGCTTCTGAGCTTGAAAATAGTGGTGATATTGATTTTTTGATTAGAAAGTGGGGTGGAGTTAAAATTTTATATCGTAAAAAAATTCAGGATTCTCCAGCATATAAGTTGAACCACCAAGAGCTTAACAAAGCTTTTGAAGAAGGAATTGAGTTTATTGAAAATATTAGTCCTTTGGAAGTTGAAATTGATGAATTTAATCATATCAAAGCTTTGAAATGCGCTGATGATAAATTATTTGAATGTAGATCTTTGTTAGTTGCGGCTGGAACTTCACCAAATTTATCTCCAAAATTAGAGGATAATTTAGATTTTAAAATTGATGGAAAATATTTTGCACAAACCGTGCATTTTAATTCCAATTTTGGCTCAAGACACTTTAATTTTATTACTAAAATTGATGATAAAACTAAAAAAGCGGTAAGTTTTTTTGGGGATTTGCATCCAAATTTTGAAGGAAATGTGGTAAAAGCAATGGCAAGTTCCAAGATTGGCTATAAGCAGATAAATCAAATGCTGGAATTGTTACAAAATAAAGAAAATCACAATTTTCTGGATAAAATTAAATCAGAATTTTCAGTAATAATTCATAAAATTGAGAAACTATCAGATCATGTTTGTCAAATTTTTATTAAAGCTCCACTTTTGGCAAATCAGACAGAGCTGGGTCATATTTTTAGATTGCAGAATTATCATGCTCTTGCCTTAAAAGATGAAAGTGGTCATTTAATGGTAATGGAAGGAGTTCCTTTGACGGCTTTAGATGTTGATCGTGAAAATGGAATTATTACAGCAATTGCTTTGGATTTTGGTGGCTCTACATCTCTTATTAAAAATTTAAGTGAAGGTGAGCCTTGTATTTTTATGGGACCTTCAGGAAAACCAACCGAAATTTCAAAAAATGAAACGGTGTTGTTAATTGGAGGTGGAAGAGGAAATCAGCCTTTAACTGCTCTTGCTAGAGCTTTTAGAAACAATGGTTGTAGAGTAATTTACTTTGCTGGTTATCGCAAAAATTCTTACATTGTGAATCAAGAATTGATGGAAAAAAACTCTGATATTGTTGTTTTTGCAATTGAAGAAGAAGCCCCAAATTTGAATCTAATCAATGAATGCAATCAAGTAGTAAGTGGATCAGTAATTGAAGCGCTGAGAATTTACTTTGTCAAAAACCCTGTAAAAATTGATCGTGTATTTACAATTGGAAATAATAAAATGATGCATGAAGTTGCAAAATTGAGACATGATGGTTCAGTTAAATCTATCTCAGAAGCAAAAATTGCTATTACTAGTTTAAATTCTCCAATGCAATGTATGCTAAAAGGCGTTTGTTCACAGTGTTTGCAAAAAAGAATCAATCAGCAAGGTAAAGAGGAGTATTTTTATTCTTGTGGTGATCAAGATCAGAATATGGATAAGTTTGATTTTAATCACCTGAAAAATCGTTGTGAGCAGAACTCTTTGATGGAAAAAACAATAAAAAATTGGTTGAATTAAAATAACTAATTTTTGTAAAAACAATAAAAAATTGTTGAATAAAAAAAGCGAACTCTGTTTTTGTAGAGGTCGCTTTTTAATTTTATTACTCACAAATAATTAGTTAACTACAGTAACAGCTCTTCTATTTTTTGAGATTACCTCTTCTTCAGATCCAAAGTAAATTGGGTGTTCTTTTCCGTAAGAAACAGTTTTGATTCTGCTAGTTTGAACGCCATTTGATATTAAGAAGTCTTTTGCAGCATTAGCTCTTCTTTCGCCTAAAGCAATGTTATATTCTCTTGTTCCTCGCTCGTCGCAATGTCCTTCAACTGTGATGTTAATTGATGGATCACTTTTTAACCACATAGCTTGAACTTCAAGGATTTTTCTTGCATCATCACTTAATTCTGAAGAATCATAAGCAAAGAAAATTCTATCTTTAACTTCAACTTCATCTTCTTGAGCTTTAGCAGCATCGTTCATTGCTTTTGCATCTTGCTCGGATTCAAGAGGTTTGTAAGAATCTTGCATTGAGTTGTTCATACTTTCTTCAACTTTGAAATCATCTTGATTCTCAACCAAAGAATCTTGTTTCATTTTGCTGCTACAAGAAGCAATTGATACTAAAGCGATTAATACTAATATTTTCTTCAACATAGTTTGACCTCTGAAATTAATAATTAAATTTTATGAGTTGAAATTTTTCTTGTAAAAAAAGAATAACAGCTTCCAGACGAATCTAAAATTCTAGTTATTACAAGTCAAGCAGACACAATTTTTTTGTATCAATTTTTATTTTAGATTCAATATAAGAAAAATGATAAGAGATTAAAAAAAACTTGAAAAGATGCTTGTTATTTGTTATAAAAGCGTCTGGTAAAAACTTAAAATTTTGTAAAAATCTGTTAAAATTTAATGTCTGTAGAAGATAATAAAAAACAAAGCTCCCCCTCTTATGCTTCAGAAGTTTTGTTAAAAGGCACTGCTGGACATATTTTGGGTCCATTTGCGAATATCACTGAAGACAAAACTGTTGATGCAAATGGCATCAAAATTTCATCAGAAGAAGTTATGAGAGCAAGAAACTCAAAAAGAGTTTCAGAACTTGACGCAGCAAAAAATCTTGCTTTATCATCTATTGCAAATCTTAATCCTAAAAGAACTAACAAATATCAAGTTTTTGCTGAAGCTGCAATGCGTACAATGCTTAGAGGTTTGAAAAGCAACTTAGATTATTCAGGAAATGAAAAACACGCTAAATTAATAGATAAGTGGGAAAATAAAATTGCAGAAGGAGATCTTTTAAGTGAGGCTTTATGTGCTCAAATGGTGAATGAATTTTCAGCGGAACTTGCTAAAGTTGATCCAGTAGCAGCAAAAAAATATCAAGATGATGCTAATTCTTCTTTGAAAGAGGTTTTTGCTGGTATTGAAAAAAATTCACAAAATTCTGATGAAAGATGGAAATGGCAATTGCTACAAATGTTTGCTGTATTTACTCCTCTCGGAGCATTTTCAATTGCTGGTCATGTTTTTAATTACCTTGAACCTTTAAGTGAAATTTTTGGTCATATTTTTTCAAGTGAAGGAATTGCTCAAGGAGTTGCTGATATTTTGACTGATAAAAAACTTGGACCATTTGCATGGCTTGTTGAACAAATGAAGGTTGATTATGCAGTTGAACAAGTATTAACAAAAACTCCTATCTTAAGTGACCTTCTTGATGCGGCAAGTCTTATTACTACAAGCGATATAGTCCATGATTTAGGAGGAACTGTTGCTCCATCTTTGGGTTCTGAGTTACCATTAATTTTGATAGCCGGCGGTATGATAGCTTATCAAACTCCTGATGAAATTGATCACCAAAAATCATCATCAGTACTTGAAGCTGAGAAAAAATCCGCTTTGAAAAAATTAGATGCCTATCCAATAAAGCCTCAAATAGCTAAAAAAGAAGAGAAAAAATCAGAAACCAACGTTTCAATTTCTTCTGAGATTGAAAGAATTAACAGTCAAAATAATTCGCAAAATAAAACCCCATCTCCTTCTGCAAAAATAAACTCTGTTGCTACAAAACTTTTAGAAGAAAATTCTAAAGATAACAAAAAAAAAGGTGGTGGAATTGGGGTTTATTAATTTAAAAAAAAATCTGGTTAGTTATTACATTGATGATAATGAAAAATTAGATGAGTTACTGGATCTGATTGCAAAATCAGAAGTAATTGCAATTGATACTGAATTTACAAGAGAAAAAACTTATTACTCAATTTTGTCTTTGATTCAAATTGCTGTTAAAGATGGTAAGAAAAAACACTCTTTTATTGTTGATTGTCTAGCAGATATTAATCTGAAAAAGTTGTTTCAAGTTATAAATGATCCAAAAGTTACAAAAATTCTTCATTCTTCTTTACAAGATTTACAAATTTTCTATAAACACTCAAAAACGTTGCCCAAAGGAATTTCAGATACGCAAATTATGGCAAATTTTTGTGGTTTTGACTTTAATATTGGTTATTCTGCTTTGGTTGAAAAGTTTTTTGATAAAATAATTGATAAGAGTCAGCAAAGAAGTGATTGGCAAAAAAGGCCACTTACACAAAAACAAATTGATTATGCTTTGTCAGATGTCAAATATTTGGAAGAAATTCATGATAAAATGAATGATATTCTAGAATCAAAAGGACGTAAGACTTGGTATTTAGAGGAAGTAAAAAATTTTGTTAAAGCTTCAGTTGCAAAACCAGAAGAAAATTTATTCAAAAACTTTGTTTTTCAAAAAAAAACTTCCAAAGAAATTTCTCAAATAAAGAGATTAATTTTATGGCGTGAATCTTGGGCCCAAAAACTTGATATTCCAAGACAGCATTTTTTACGGGACCATGTTATTGAAAGAATTGTTATGAAAAATGATTTAAGTTTAAAATTAGAAAAAAAAGCCATTGAAGAAATAAAAAAAATTATGGATATGGAAGAGCTTTTAACAGAAAACAATTTTGTAGAAAAACATTTTCTGATGACGGAACAACAAAAAAGATCTTTCAAAAAAGCAAAAAAACTTATTTCTAAAATTGCTTTGGAACAAGATTTGAAAGAACAATTCTTAATTTCCACACTAACTTTAAAAAATTTGGTTTGCGGTTATAAAAATATTGATGAAATAATTTATGGATGGAGATTTGAAGTTTTTGGTTCTGAACTAAAAAAAATTATTTAGACAATTAACTTGCAATAAATTACTAAAAATCAGTATCTAAAAAATTAGCTCGTAACTAAAATTCTTACAGGCTGATTTTGAAATTAAAATATAAAAATATTAAATAGTGAAATGAAAATTATTGTTGCAAATTGGAAAATGAATCATGCTTTTGAAGAAGCTGATTCTTGGCTTAAAGTTTTTTCTAAACTTGTTTTAGATAATAAAAATAAATTTGCTGAAATTGAATCAGTTGTTTGCCCACCTGTTTTTATGATTGATTATATTGACAGTGAATTAATGGATAATGGTTTTAGAAAACTGGACTCAATCGTAAAAAGTCAAAATAGAAATATTGAAAGTTTTACTGAAGAAGAATTAAGCGAAATTATTTTAAAAGAACGTCCAATAAAGATTGGTGGACAAGATTGTCATTTTGAAGATTCTGGTTCTTTTACAGGTGATATAAGTGCTTCTTCACTTAAAAAAATTGGCTGTGAATATGTAATTCTTGGTCATTCTGAGAGAAGGGAAGGACACTTTGAGACTAATGAAATTATTGCAAAGAAAGTTACCGCAGCCTTAAAAAAAAATATAACGCCAATAATTTGTGTTGGGGAAAGTAAAGAAACTCGTGATCAATCAAAGCATTTAGAGTTTGTTTATAAACAGATTATGAGTTCAGTTCCTCAAGATATAAAATTTGATAAATTGATCATTGCTTATGAGCCCATTTGGTCAATTGGAACAGGAGTCACTCCAAGTTCTGAACAAATTAAGGAAATGGCAAAATTAACTAAGAAAATTTTTGCTGAAAAATTGGACGGTGTTGCAAATCAATATTTTATGCTTTACGGCGGTTCGGTAACTTCACAAAATTCTGCTGAAATTTTGAAAATTGAAAATGTTGATGGACTTTTGGTGGGCAAGGCAAGCCTTGATGCTGAGGAGTTTGTCCGTATTTGTTTATCTTAAAAAGCTTAATTAATTTTAAAAATATATGACACAAAACTTTCGTATAGAATCTGATTCTTTTGGTGAAATTAAAGTTCCAGCAGACGCTTATTATGCTGCGCAAACACAGCGCTCAGTACAGAATTTTCCAATCCAGAACCATAACCCTGGACATAAAATGCCAAAAGAAGTTGTGCGTGCGATGTTATTGGTTAAAAAAGCAGCGGCTTTGGCAAATAAAGAATTGATGGCAGCAGATCCAAAATCAGATGAATTTAAAAAATTCTCACCAGATTTGGCTGATAAAATTATCGATTCAGTTGATACAATCTTAGAAAAATTTGATTGGTTTTACGAAAATCATTTTCCACTAGTTGTGTGGCAAACTGGTTCTGGAACTCAAACCAACATGAACACCAACGAAGTTATTGCATCAGTTGCCAATGAAAAAGTTAGTGGCCAAAAAGGTGGAAAATCGCCAGTTCATCCAAATGATCATGTGAATTTAGGTCAAAGTTCGAATGACACTTTCCCAACTGCTATGCATGTTGCAGCTGTAATTTCAACTTACGAAAAACTTTTGCCAACTTTAGTTCGTTTTGCTAATGAACTTGGTAAAAAAGAAAAAGAATTTGGTGGAATTATTAAAATTGGTAGAACTCACACTCAAGATGCAACTCCAGTAACTTTGGGTCAGGAATTTGGCGCTTACAAAAAACAAATCGAAACTTCGGTTCGTTTTGTAATAGATGGAATTAGAGAAGTGTTTGGATTGGCTCAAGGTGGCACTGCAGTTGGAACTGGACTAAATTGTCATCCAAAATTCGCTGAAATTTTTGCTGAAAAAATTAATGAAGTTAGCGGATTCAATGGCATACAAAAAAATCTTTTTGCTCTAGATGAACGCTTCAAAAGTTTTTACGACAAAGGATTTTTTACTCACCAAAACAAATTTATGGCTTTGGCTTGTAACGACGAGTTGGTAAATTTATCAGGCGTATTAAATACTTTATCAGTATCTTGCATGAAAATTGCCAACGATATTCGTTTCTTAGCTTCTGGACCGCGCTCTGGTCTTGGTGAAATTAGTTTGCCAGAAAATGAACCAGGCTCATCAATTATGCCAGGAAAAGTAAATCCAACACAATGCGAAGCGCTGACAATGATTGCCTGCCAAGTAATGGGGAACCACGTCGCTGTGACAGTTGGCGGCTCGAATGGTCATTTTGAATTAAACGTTTTCCGTCCAATGATTATCAGAAATGTTATTGAATCGATCAATTTGTTGAACGACGGCATTAACAGCTTCATCGACCAATGTTTGGTTGGAATCGTTGCTAACGAAGAGCGCATCCAACAACTTCTTGAGCAATCTTTAATGTTGGTAACAGCCTTGAATCCTTATATCGGTTACGATAACGCGGCAAAAATTGCTAAAAAAGCTCACAAAGAAGGCACAACTTTGAAAGCAGCTGCACTTGCTTCAGGATTGGTAAGTGCTGAAGACTTTGATAAATGGGTTAATCCAAAAGATATGATTTAAGATTTTTTTAAAAATTAACAAAATTCAAACTTAATTCATGAAAAATTTAGATATTCGTTGTAAACAAAGGTTTCAAAATTATGAAAAAGCTTTTGCGCTTTTGAGTGATGCTTTGAAAGATGGTGCTGATAAATTGTCGCTTTTAGAAAAAGAAGGTGCGCTACAACGTTTTGAATTTACTTTTGAATTGGCGTGGAAAGTAATGAAAGATTACTTGGAAGAAAGCGGTGTGGTGATAAATCCAGTAACCCCAAAAAATGTTATTAAACAGGCTTTTGTTGCCAAGATTATAGAAAATGGACAAGTTTGGATTGATATGTTAATGAGTCGTAATCTTATGTCGCACACTCATGATTTTATAAAATTTGAAGCAATTGCCAAGGATGTTGAAACAAAATATTTGTCTGAACTTAAGAAGTTGGAACAATTTTTTAAGACAACACTATGAAATGCGGTCTTGAAGAACAGCAATTAAAGTTAATAAATTCAGTTTTCTCTCAAAATAATAAAATTAAATCAGTCAAGGTTTTTGGTTCTCGCGCTAAAGGAAATTATCGTCCTAATTCTGATATTGATTTGGCAATTGATGGTGAAATTAATGATATTGAGGCTCAATTAATTTTAACTCAATTAGATGATCTTCCACTGCCATATATTTTTGATGTTAAAGTTGTTAAAAATATAAATAATGCTGATTTAGTTGAGCATATAAAAAGAGTTGGAATATCAATTTATGAAAAATAACAATTTTGACATTATAATAATTGGTGGATCATTTGCTGGAATGACTTCCGCTCTTGCTTTAAGCAACGTGTCGCCCAATTTAGAAATTGCGGTGATTGAGAAACAAGATATCACAAAAGAAGATAGAAAAGCTGATGGTAGAGCTTATGCAATTTCCGCTGCATCATTAAAGTTATTCAAAGAAATTGGTATTTATAACGATTTAAAATCTATAGCTGGAAAAATTTCTGATATAAAAATTACTGATTATAAATCGCCATTCTTTCTTGATTTTTTAGGAAAAGAAGTTGATGAAAAAGAAGGTCAATTAGGACAAATTATTGAAAATCATCATATTCATAATGCACTTAGAAATAAGCTCTTAAAGCGTGAAAACATTACTCTTTTTTGTCCTCATTCATATGAAGAAATTAATTTTGAACATCATTGTAATCCTAAGCGAAGTGAAGGATCTCATAATAATGAAGTTTGTAACACGAAATCTTTCGTTTGCGCTCAGGATAACAAAAACGGTAATGTTTTAGTAAAACTTGATGATGGGAAAGTTTTGAAGTCAAAATTGCTTTTGGCTTGTGATGGTCGTTTTTCTAAGTTGCGTGAGATTTATCAAATTCCAACTACTCAAAAAAAATATCATCAAACAGCAATAGTTTTTAATGTGCAGCATAAAAATTCTCATGAAAACGTAGCTTATGAAAAGTTTTTACCAGGTGGTCCTTTGGCAATTCTTCCAATGCAAAATAAATATCAATCATCAATTGTTTGGATTGCAAAAGACAATGATGCACAAGCAATACTTAGTTTGGATGAAGAAAATTTTGTACATCAATTACAAAAGAAAATAGAAAATTCTTTGGGTGATGTTCAAGTTATTTCACAAAAATTCTCTTATCCTTTAATTTTGGTTGAAGCCAACAAATTCTATCATGAAAAGATGCTTTTGATTGGAGATGCTTCAGCCGGAGTTCATCCGATTGCAGGACAAGGCTTTAATCTGGCAATTAGTGGAATTAATATTTTGTGTAATTTGATTAAGAATGCCTTATTTTGTGGACAAGATATTGCATCAAAAAGTGTGATTGAAGAATATAATAAGAAGGCAAAGCTGGGTGCAAAAAAAATGATTATTGCAACTGACATTCTAAATTCCATTTTTGAAACCAAAAGTTTTTCTATTGCTTTAGCTCGTGATGTTGGTCTTGGTTTAGTAAATAAAATCTCTGTTTTAAAAAAGTTTTTTATTAAATCTGCAGGCGGATTTTAGTTTTGGTTTAAATTATTACTTTTAAATAAATGGATTGCCATTTTGCAAAGCTCATTGCGGTGATAAGGAAAGTTATTTTGCTCCTTATTAAACAAGTCATTGCGATGGGCTTCAGAGACATGGCAATACATAAACTGCGAATATAGAACAATTTATATTTCTTAGAATTGGTTTTTTAAAATTTATTATTTTTATTTAATGCTGTTTTATCGTTTTCTCTCAATTTTACTTTTACCTTTTCTGATTTTATATGTTTTGTTTCGTGTTTACAAAGGTAAAGAAGATAAGAATCATTTAAAAGAAAGATTTGGCATTTCTTCAAATTTAAGGCCGCAAGGAAAATTATTTTGGATACATGCTGTTAGTGTTGGAGAGATGAATTCATCTTTAATTTTTATTGAAGAACTACTGAGAAAATTCCCAGATATTTCAATTGTTTTTACAACCACAACTTTAACTTCTGCTTCAATTCTGAAAAGTAATATTATTAAATATCATGGCAAAGTTATTCATCAATTTTTGCCGCTTGATTCTTACTTTATAATTAAAAAGTTTCTTAAGTTCTGGGATTTTGACAAAGTATTCATAATGGAGTCTGAAATTTGGCCTAATATAATTTCTTTAGTCAAAGAAACTAATACTGAACTATTTTTGCTCAATGCAAGAATGTCAGATAAATCTTCTGAGAAATGGCAAATAGCTAGAAGATTTGGTTTTAATATTTTTGAAAAGTTTGATATAATTTTTGCACAAAGTGAAAGCGATAAAGATCGCTTTTCAAAGCTAACAAAAAAAGAAGTTTTGTTTTTTGGTAATTTAAAATCTCAGGCACAAAATCTTGTTTGTAATGATGAAGAATTGCAAAAACTAAAACAAGCAATTGGTGAAAGAACTTTTTGGGTTGCTTCCAGTACTCATAAGGGTGAAGAAGAAATAGTTGTGTGGATTCATCAAGAGCTAAAGAAAAAATTCCCTAACATTTTGACAATAATTATTCCGCGTCACCCTAATAGAGCTGAAGAAATTAAAAATTTATTTCCTTTAAGGAAATTTGCACAGCGCAGCAGAAATGAAATTATAGATGAGGGTGTTGAATTTTACTTAGCAGACACTTTGGGTGAACTTGGAACTTTTTATACTTTGGCTAACTTTGTTTTCATTGGTGGATCAATGTTTGAAATTGGCGGTCATAATCCTTTTGAAGCTGCAAAACTGAATTGTGCAGTAATCTCTGGTAAGTATATTTTTAATTTTAAAGAAGTTTACCAAAACTTAGTTAATAACAATTCTTGTTTTATAGTTGACAATAAACAGCAGCTTTTAGAAAAAGTTATCAACTTATTAGAAAATAAAACTATTGCTGAAGTAATATCCAGCAGTGCTTTAAAAATTGTTTCAACTTCAAAAAATGTTGCAGAAGCAGTTATTGATAAAATTACTCAGCAATAATTTTTCCTTGTGCAGTTTTTTCATGAAACTCTCCAACAAATTTATATTCACCAGCCTTTAGAGAGTTAATAATTATTGTTGCTTTTTTACCACCAGCAATAATCTTTTCTTTTCTCAAATCGTGGCTTTCAAATTCTTCCACTGTTGAATCAAGGTTTTCAACAATAAGTTTAAATTTCTCCCCAGCAGGAACTCTTACAATTTCGGGATTAAATTTATGATTTTTAATTTGAACCAAAAATTCAGCTTGTTGCGCTGATGCGGAGTTGTGGAAAGATAACGCTAATAATAAAGTAAAGGTAATTTTGCTGATAGTTTTCATATAAAGTTTATATTTTGATGGTTTTGTTTTCTTTCTATTAATCAAAGTCTAAGAGTTTGTTATTATTTAATATTGATTCCTATTATCAATATTAAATTAAGATAATTTATAAAAATTATGACAAATAAAATGGCTATATTCCAATCGCAATTTAATTATTTATTTAGAATTGTAAGTGAAGATAAAAAAAATTATTTTTTGCTAAAAAATTTTCCTAGATCACGAATGTGATGAATCATTTGGAAATTCATTTCAGGAAGTGATTTTTTTAGCGCTAAGAAGTTTTTATTTTTTTCATTCGCTTTTGGAATTAAACAGTTCTTAAAACCCAACTTTACTGCCTCTTTTAATCTTGTTTCAAGGCCACTTACCATTCTTACTTCTCCGGTTAAGCCAATTTCGCCAATTGCAATTGTGGAAGATGGTAATGCAATGTCTCGTGCAGCAGAAATCAAAGCGCAAGCAACTGCTAAATCAGCAGAAGTATCTTCAATTTCAAGTCCACCAACAATATTTAAATAAACTTCCTTATCAAACAAGTTTAAGCCGAAACGATTATTTAAAACGGCAATAATCATGGCTAAACGATTTAAATCCCACCCAACAACAGCACGTCTTGGAGTAGGCATAAAAGAAGGAGAAACTAGGGATTGAATTTCAACTAAAATTGGTCTACTGCCTTCAATTCCTGCAAAAACTGTAGTTCCAGAAGTATCGCGGTCATAAGAAGTCAGAAATAATTCACTTGGATTACTTACTTCGTTTAATCCAATATCATTCATTTCAAAAACTCCGATTTCATTTGCTGCGCCAAAACGATTTTTCATAGCACGTAAAATTCGGAAATGTAAGTCTTTTTCTCCTTCAAAATAAAGGACTGTGTCAACCATATGCTCTAAAACTTTTGGTCCAGCAATTTGACCATCTTTTGTAACATGACTTACAATTAGTAAGGTGATATTATTCTTTTTGGCAAAAATTGTTAATTCTCCAGCGGCAGCTCGAACTTGTGAAACTGTTCCAGGAGCGGAAGAAAGTTCTTCCAAAAACATAGTTTGAATAGAATCAATAATTACAACAGTTGGTTTTTGACTGGGTTTTATGGAGTTTATAATCTCGGAAACATTTGTGGTTGCACCAAGTTGAATTGAGTCTTCAACAGTTCCAAGTCTTTTTGCTCTGAGCCTTACTTGATCTGTTGATTCTTCTCCGGAAATATAAATTACTTGATTTTGTCTTTTTGCTAGTGCATTAGCAGTTTGTAAGAGTAAAGTTGATTTACCAATTCCTGGATTGCCACCAATTAGTACAACTGAACCTTTAACAAGTCCTCCTCCAAGAACGCGATCAAGTTCTTTTATACCGCTTTCAACTCTTGGAAAATCTTGTGTATCGCCGCCAAGTCCAACTAAGTTTACTTTATTGTTACTTTGGTTATTTTTTTTATCATCAATTCTTGTAAAATGAGAACTTCCTCCTTCTTCAAATTCTTCAATTAGTGTATTCCACTCACCGCAATCTGAACATTTTCCTGACCATTTAAAATGAACTGCGCCGCATGTTTGACAAGAGTAAGCTGTTTTCTTTTTAGTCATCTTGATGGTTTTTTTGTTGTGTTTTATTTTTAATTCAATCGGAAAACCCATTATACTTTATAACAAGTTATCATCGTTAACGATTACGATTTAGTATTATGAATTAATAATTTCCAAAAACAAATAAAAAACCCTCTACCTAAATTTTAGATAGAGGGTTTTTTAAGAAATAATTTCTAAGAAAAAACTAGAAACCCATTCCTGGCATTCCACCCATTCCACCACCAGCTGGAGCGTGGCTGTGAGATTCTTCTTTTTTCTCAACAATTGCAGCTTCAGTGGTAATTAACAATCCAGCAACTGAAGATGATCCTTCTAAGGCTGATCTAACAATTTTAGTTGGATCAACAATTCCAGCTTTGAACATATCAACATATTCACTAGTCTGAGCGTTAAAACCATAAGCAATGTTGTTTTTAGCAAGAACTTCGTTCGCAACAACTGCTCCATCAAAACCAGCATTTTCAGCAATTTGACGAATTGGAGATTGAAGAACTTTTCTGATAATGTTAATACCAGTGTTTTGGTCTTCATTAGAACCTTTTAGTTTATCTAAAGCACGAGTTGCATAAAGAAGAGCAGAGCCACCACCAGCAACTATACCTTCTTGCATTGCAGCACGAGTTGCAGCTAATGCATCGTCAACGCGATCTTTTTTCTCTTTAACTTCAACTTCAGTTGTACCACCAACTTTGATAATCGCAACGCCACCTGAAAGTTTAGCCAATCTTTCTTGAAGTTTTTCACGATCATAGTCAGAAGTTGTTTCTTCAATTTGAGATTTAATTTGGTTGCAACGAGCTTTAACATCAGTTGCTTTACCAGAGCCATCAACAATTGTTGTATTTTCTTTGTCTATGATAATTTTTTTCGCTTGACCAAGTTGATTTAATGTAACTCCTTCAAGTTTCATACCCAAATCTTCAGAAATTAATTGACCACCTGTTAGAACCGCGATATCTTCCATAGTTGCTTTTCTTCTGTCGCCAAAGCCCGGAGCTTTTACAGCAGCAACTTTTAGACCTCCACGAAGTTTATTTACAACTAATGCAGCTAAAGCCTCACCTTCAACATCTTCAGCGATTATTAAAAGTGGTCTTCCTTGTTGAACAACTGATTCCAAAAGAGGGATCATTTGTTGTAAGTTAGCAAGTTTTTTTTCAAAAAGCAGAATATAAGCATTTTCAAGCTCTACAGTCATTTTTTCAGCATTAGTTACGAAATAAGGAGATAAGTATCCACGATCAAAGTTCATCCCTTCAACTACATTGACTTCAAACTCTAAGCCTTTTGCCTCTTCAACTGTAATTGGGCTATCAACGCCAACTTTTTGTACAGCTTCAGCAATTTTTTTGCCTATTTCAGAATCACCATTAGCAGAAATTGTTGCAACTTGAGCTATTTCTTCTTTGTTGCTAACTTTTTTGCTCATTTTAGTGATTTCTTTAACAACTGCCTCGACTGCTAAGTCAATTCCTCTTTTTAGATCCATTGGATTAATTCCAGCGGCAACGGCTTTTGAACCTTCGCGTACAATTGCTTGAGCAAGAACAGTTGAGGTTGTTGTTCCATCACCAGCAACATCATTAGTTTTTGAGGCAACTTCTTTAATCATTTGAGCGCCCATATTTTGGAATTTGTCAGAAAGTTCAATTTCTTTTGCAACTGACACGCCATCTTTTGTAATTCTTGGAGCACCGAATGATTTTTCAATTACTACATTACGACCTTTTGGCCCTAAAGTAACTTTTACTGCATTTGCAATAATATCAACGCCTTCACAAATTTTTGTACGAGCTTCACTTCCAAAAAGAATTTCTTTTGATGCCATAGTTTTATATAAGATTTTTGTTAATAAGTTTTTACTTGGTTTAGAGGTTTTATCCTAATCTTTGTTAAGATAAGGATGAAAATTTTTATTCAATAACTGCTAAAATATCTGATTCTTTTAAAATAATTAGTTCTTTACCATCAATTTTCACTTCAGTCCCACCCCATTTGGCAAAAAGAACTTTATCGCCTTTTTTGACATCAAGAGCAATTCTTTTGCCATTTTCATCGCGCAAACCTTCGCCAATGGCAACAATTTTTCCTTCAGCTGGTTTTTCCTTCGCTGTATCTGGAATTATAATGCCGCCAGCAGTTTTGCTTTCAGCTTCCAAGCGTTCTACTAAAACGCGATCATGTAAGGGTCTAATTTTTGTCATATTTATAAGTACTAGTTATGATTGATATTTAGTTTTAAGCTAATTTGGTTAGAGAATTTAATGTTAAATAACAATTTATTCTCATGAATTGTCTTTCAATATAATAACTTTTGAAAGTTTGACAAGAGCTGTAAAAAAATTATTTTAATAATTCATCTAATTTGCCTTCAGAATCAAGTGCATATAAGTCATCGCATCCACCAACGTGAAAATCATTAATAAAAATTTGAGGAACTGTCATTCTACCACCAGATTTTCTTATCATTTCCTCTTTTATTGAACTTTCGGTAACTTTAATTTCAGTGAAATTTGCCCCTTTTCTTTGAAGTAAAGACTTAGCTCTAACACAGTAAGGGCAAACATTGGTAGTATAAATTATAATATTTGGCATAAGTTTTTTTATTTAGAATGCTCCACCACTATTCTTGTCATAAGGCTGTGTGTAGGAACTGTTTTTTGGATAAGGCTCAGCATTGTTATAGTATGTTGGAGGTATATAATATTGATCACCATCATAGTAGGGATAGTTTTGTTGAGATGGAATTGCATATGGGTTTGAGTAATAGCGTGATCCACCATAGTTTCCTTGATAAGGATTTTGTGGGTAAGGTTGAGGTTGGTAATAAGTTGGGTAAGCTGGTTGACGATAATAGTAATCAGGGGTAATTCTTACAGGAGCGCTAGGATTTGGAGCAACTATTGGTCTCCCATCTGGATCGAAACCAGCACGATCATAAAGGTAAGGATCTTTGTTTGAGCATCCAAAAATAAGAAGAGTGAGTAGAATTGTCATTAATCTGTTTTTAGACACAATTTTTAGTTAAATTAGTTAAATTAGTTAAATTTTAGTAAAATGATTAGTAGTCCGTTTAATATATGAATTAATTATAAAAGTTAAAGATAAAACTTGCACGTTACTATTAATTTATTGCTTATCTAAAATTGGATTTTTTTTATATTTTCATAAGGAGGAACATAATAGCTATAAAAATTCTCATCTATATCTTGTTTGATTGAAATTATAGGTCTAGTGTAGTATCGTGAGTTTGGACTGTAGTTTATTGGATAATGGTCGTAGTAATATGGTGAGTTTTTCAAATTTTGAGTTGGGTAATTTGGAACAACAACTTGCTATTTATTGCACGATATAGTTGCAAAAAATTAAAGAAAAGAGCACAATAAATTTTATAAAATTCTTTACTAAAATCATCAAAATATCTTTTATAGAGTTACCATTAATTAAAAACTCTATGGCACTAATAATTATAAAGATAATGCAAAAATTAAACTAATAGTACTTAATTTTGTAATTTTTTTTAAAAAATAACAAATCAACTTTTTAAATTATGAATTATTCCACAGATAAAAAATTTATGTCTTATGCCATAAATTTATCAAAAAAAAATCTTGGAATAACTGCTCCCAATCCTTGTGTTGGTTGTGTTATAGTAAAAAATAGTGAAATTATCTCTACTGGTGTAACACAAAAAAATGGTCGCCCTCATGCAGAAAAAAATGCAATTGATAAAATAAACAATAAAGAAATTTTCAAAAATTCAGAAATTTACATCACTCTTGAGCCTTGTTCTCATTTTGGCAAAACTCTTCCTTGTGTTGATGAAATAATCAAATTTGGATTTAAAAGGGTTGTTATTGCAGTTCAAGATCCAGATCAAAGAGTTAATGGTAGTGGTATTGAAAAACTAAAAGAAGCAGGAATTGAAACTGTTGTTGGAGTTTTGGAAAATGAAGCTAAAGAAATCAACAGAGGTTTTTTTAAAGCCAAAAAAACTTCCCTTCCTTTTGTAACTTTAAAAGTTGCTACAAGTTTAGATGGCAAAATTGCAACTAATAATTTTGATAGTAAATGGATTACGTCACAAAAAGCTCGTAATTTTGGTCATTATTTAAGATCTATTAATGACGCAATTATTGTAGGAGCAAATACAATTAGAAAAGATGATCCTTTTCTTAATTGTCGTATTGAAGGATTGGAAGATTTTTCTCCAAAAATATTTGTTGTAAGTCATAAAAAAGACTTTAGCCCACAGTTAAAAATATTTCAGAATCAAAAAAATCCGCCAGAAATTGTTGGTGGAAATTTGAAAGAAATTTTGCAAAATATTTGTCAGTCAGGAATTAATAATTTACTGGTTGAAGGAGGTTCTAATTTAGCAACTCAGTTTCTAAAAGAAAGATTAGTTGACGAATTAGTCTGGATTAGAAGTCACAAAATTATTGGAAATGATGGAATTCCTGCGATTGGTGAAATGCAATTTTCTGCAATTAGCAAAGTGTTATCTGATTTTACCAGAAAGGATTTGCACGAATTACAAAACGATGTTATTGAGTTTTACAGCAAAAGATAAATATAAAAATTCTGCTTAGATATAGTTTTGCAATTATCAGGAAAGAAGTTCTCTATAAATTTGAATTGTGCTAGAGCACATTTTTTGGCTTGAGAAGTTTTCTTCAACATGTTTTCTAGCATTTTTTCCGAAAGATGATGATTCTTCTTCAGAAAATGCTAAGACTTTATCTATTAGCCTTGCTAACTCTTTTGAATCTTGTGGTTCAACTAAAAAGCCAGTTTCTCCATCAATAATAGTTTCCAAAGAGCCGCCGATTTTAGTTGCAATTATAATTCTACTTGATGCTTGCGCTTCAATTGCAACTCTACCAAAAGCTTCGGGTCTTACGCTAGAAGATATTACAAGATGCGAAACTGCATATGCAGCTGGCATATCTTTGCAAACACCAACAATTTTAACTTTTCCTGCCAGTTCTGCTTTGATTATCTTTTCTTCAAGCTCTTCTCGAAAAATCTCGTGTCCATGATCGGATCCAACAAAAATACAAAAAAAATCACTTTTTACTTTTGTTAAAGCTTCAATCAAAAATTCATGACCTTTCCATGCAGTGAATCTTGCTGGTAACATTATAATTTTACGATCTTCTGGTAAATTCCAAGAGTTTACCAAGTTTATTACTCGGTTTTTAGAAATTTTCTCTAAGTTAAAGTAGTTAAGATCTGTACCACGTTGAATTGTAGAAATTTTATCTAACACTTCTATGGGAAGTTCTTGATTTTTTTTACTATAGTTTTGAACAATATAGGTTTTTATAAAATTAGAAACTGCAATAATACGATCAGCTTTTAGCATTATTGAGTTATAGAGTCTTTTTATAGCAAAGTTATTGAATTTCCAAAATTTTACAGAATATGTTCCATGTACTGTGGCGACAAGTTTTGTTTTAGTTTTTTTACATGCAAAATAAGCACTCCACATTGGAGCTCTCGATCTGACGTGAATTATATCAACTTTATATTTCTTAATTAATCCAATGATCTTTTTGACGTTACGATATATTGTAATTGGATTCTTACTTGCGACCGGAAGAACTAAGTGTAAAACTCCAGCTTCGCGTAATTGGTGTAGTAAAACTCCACCGCTAGATACTACTATTGGTTCAAAGCCATCTTTTTTAAGAGCTTTTGCAAGATCAATTGTTCCTCTTTCAACTCCACCACTTTCAAGTGCAGGAAGAATTTGCATTACAACCGGTAGATTCTTATTTTCGGTCATTTGTTAAGTCTTTTAAAATAATTGTTTCTTCTCTTTTTGGACCAGTTGAAATTATTACTGATTTTACATCGCATAATTCTTCTATCCTTGAAATGTAATCACGTGCTTTTACTGGTAAATCTTCAATTGATTTTGCACCAATTGTTGATTGCTGCCAGCCTTCAATTTCTTCATAAACTGGTTCAATTTTTGACCATAAGTGATTTGCTTGTGGTAAATAATCATAAGTAACGCCATTAATTTTGTAAGCTACGCAGATTTTTATTTTTGCAAGTTTATCTAACACGTCAAGTTTAGTGAGAGCAATTTCTCTAACTGAAGCAATTTTAATTGCTTGTCTAACTAAAACGGCATCAAACCATCCACATCTTCTATCGCGTCCTGTTACAGTTCCAATTTCTTTGCCTTCTATGCGTAAAAATTGTCCAATCTCATCATTTAATTCTGTTGGGAATGGTCCAGATCCAACTCTTGTGGTATAAGATTTTAAAATTCCTATGGTGTTGTTTAAATCGCTAACACCAAGACATGATCCAAGAGCAACTTGTCCAGGCATTGTGTTTGAAGATGTAACAAATGGAAAAGTTCCATATGTTACGTCAAGTAAAACACCTTGAGCTCCTTCAAACATTATATTTTTGCAAGAGGATAGTTTCTTGTATATTTCAAAAGAAGGTTTTGAATATGAAAGTAAGTGCTCTTTTATTGGAGAAATCTCAGATATAATTTGTTCAACTGTTACAATTTCAGCTCCTAAGCTTCTACGAAGTAAATTGTGATAGAAAAGTAAATTTTCCAATCTTTCATTAAGAATTTTTTCATCAATTAAATCACAAATTCTTAAAGCTCTTCTTCCAGCTCTGTCTTCATATGCTGGACCAATTCCGCGTCCGGTAGTGCCAATTTTATTATCACCTTTTTTATTTTCCAAAAGTTGATCAAGTTCACGATGAATTGATAAAATTAAGCAAGCATTATCTGAGATTGCTAGTTGCTCTTTCGAAACTCTTAGTCCTTGTTCTTCAATTTTTTCAATTTCTTTGAAAAGAGCAATTGGATCAACAACAACACCACTTCCTATAACGGAAAATTTGTTTCTAATAATTCCAGAAGGAAGCAAGCTTAATTTATAAGTAATATCTCCAACTTTAATTGTGTGACCAGCGTTGTGACCACCTTGGAAACGAACAACTGCGTCAAATTTATCTGATAGACAATCAACTATTTTACCTTTTCCTTCATCGCCCCATTGTAAGCCGACAATTGCTATGTTAGTCATTTTTATTTTTTATTTAATTGTGTTTTATTATCTTTTTGAATCACAAAAGTTTTACTGCAGTAAGGACATGCTATGGAATCATTATTTCCCATATTTAGGTAAACTAAAGGATGGTTTGATGACTTGTTTCCGCCATCGCAAGAAACTTTTTTTGAATTAACGTGCAAAACTTCAAAAGGACTTGATTTAGAATTCATTTGTAAAAAAATTGAATTTATTTTGGCGTTATTAATTTCTCAAACTAAAGAGTAACAAATTCATTATGTTATACTATTAGAATTTATTGCTATAAAATAACTTTTGAGAAGCTTTCTTCAGAAGAAGAAAATTAAATGTTAATTTCGTTAAAGTAACTAAGATATCAGATTATTTCGATTTAAAGATTTTTCAAGGAACAAATACAAAATGTCATATAAAAAGTTTTATTCATTATTTTTCATATTAGCATTTTTCTTTTCTAATGCTTTTGCTGCATCAAGTTTCTGGCATAAAAATGAAAGTAATGGTGCTGAAGTAAGATTAATTGCAAGTTTCTTTTTTGATGCCAATGGTCAAGAACAATTAATTGCTGGTTTGCATTTTAAAATTAAGAAAGGTTGGAAAATATATGGTGCTGATTCAATTGGAATTGGAATGCCACCGAGCATTAATAATGAAAGTTCTAAAATTGTAAAAGATATAAAAATTATTTGGCCAGAAGCACTAAAAAAGCAGGAAGAAATTGGTTATGAAGTTGTAAAGTATGATGTTTATGAAAATGAAGTAATATTGCCAATTGAAGTGAATCTTCAAAATTCTTCCCAAGAAACAGAATTAAAATTTAGTCTCGATTATGGTTTGTGTAATGAAATATGCATTCCAGCCTCAGAAAATTTTAACCTGAAAGTTGATAAAGAGCAGGATCTTGAAGTTCTAAATTTAATTCAAAAGTTCTATCCAAACAAAATTATTAACTTCAAAGAACAAAGCTTCCAAAATTTAAGCAAATCAGTTGGCAATATTGCTCTAATTTCAGCGGTATTTTTTGCAATTCTTGGTGGTGCAATTCTTAACGTTATGCCTTGTGTATTGCCGGTTATTTCAATTAAGTTACTGTCTATTTTGAACAATTCCAGAGCAACAAGAAAAAGAATCAAGTTCGCTTTTTTATCAACTTTCTTGGGTATAATTTTTTGTTTTTTTATTTTTGCAATAATTGCTGTTTTCTTAAAGTTGACAGGAAATTCTTTGGGTTGGGGTTTGCAATTCCAGAATCCTTATTTCTTATTATTTCTAATTTTGGTTTTAGTATTGTTGACAGGTAATTTACTTGGGGTATTTGAAGTTAACTTCAGTAGCTTTGTTGTTAATGTACTCAATAAGAAAATATCTAAATCTACAAAAGGAAAAAATATTTTTATTCCTAACTTTTTATCTGGAATTCTGGCTGTGCTGCTAGCAACTCCATGCTCCGCTCCTTTTCTGGGTTCAGCAATTTCTTTTGCTTTAAGTGCTGATTTATTAGCAATTTTTGTAATATTTCTTTCGATAGGATTTGGATTTGCTTTGCCTTATCTAGTCTTATTTTTTATGCCTCGAGCTGTTTATTTTTTGCCAAAACCTGGAAAATGGATGTATGTGGTTAAAAAATTAATGGCTCTGTTTCTAGTTATAACAGTATTGTGGTTAACATATGTTTTAAATCACAACATCGGTTTACTTCCTGCAGTTATAGTAACATCATTATCAATTTTGTTATTGGCTACAATTGAGATAAAAAGTAAAATTCTAAGGTTTTTAACAATTTTCTTCATCATTGCTACAAGTATTGCTATTCCTTCGATTGGAGCAAATCAAATGGCTAAAAAAAGATTACTTGTTAGCAATAAAAACTGGATAAAATTTGATGAAAAATTATTGCATCAGATGGTTAATGACGGAAAAGTAGTAGTTGTAGATGTTACAGCTGATTGGTGTTTGACTTGTAAGTTAAATAAGAAAAGAGTTTTAGAAGATCCAAAAGTAGTTAAAAAATTGACCCAAAACAACTTTGTCGCAATGCGTGGAGATATTACAAAACCAGATAAAGAAATTATTGATTTCTTAAGGTCTCATAACCGTTTCGCAATTCCATTTAATGTTGTGTATGGACCGAATGCTAAAAGTGGGATTGTGACTAAAGAAATTTTGGATAAAAAAGAGTTTCTTACAATAATTGATGAAGCGTCTAACTAGTTTTTTACTTCATGAAAAAAAGCGGTAGATTGACCCCAACTGAAGTCGTATTTTGCTTCATCTATAACTTTTAATCTATTGTGTTCAAGTGCTCTAATTATAGTAACTATTTTTGCTTTTGGTTTTAGTTCTTTTGCTAGCTTCTGTTCAATCATTTTGAATAATTTCTGATCTTTAAAAGGGTGATTCATAAATACTAAATCTGCTTCACTTAAATCAACGTCAAACATATTTTTATTTAGAAGTTCCATAGTTCTGTTTTCCAAGTGATCTTCAATTTGATGAGAAATGGTATTTTTGAAATGTTCTTTTATTTCGCATGCTTTGTCATGTAGGCCTTTTAAAAGTTCTACTCCAACAACTTTTTTAAAGTCACAAAGCAGTAAACTTGAAATAATAACTCTTCCAGTTCCAGAACCAAGATCAACAAAAACTCCATCTGGTTTTGCATTAGCTCTTTTAAAAATTCCGTTGCAAGTAATGAAAGGTAATTCACCATAAAGTAAGTCAGAATTTAAGTCTAAATCTACAGCCTTTCTTGCATCGTGAGATACAGAATATCCATCAATTTTACCATATAAAAGTTCAAAAAAAAGTGAAGCGTGTGATATGTCTAACATTTATTTTCTAGTTGATTAATATAATCAATAATAACATTTAAGCCTGATTGCCAAAATTCTGGATCATTGGCATTTAATCCAAAAGGTTCAAGCATTTCTTTGTGGTATTTTGTTCCACCAAATTCAAGCATTTCAAAATATTTTTGTTCAAAATTTTTAACTTTTTTGTTTTTATAAACTCCATAGAGCGAGTTAACTAAGCAATCTCCAAAAGCATAAGAATAAACATAAAATGGTGAGTGAATGAAGTGTGGAATATAGCTCCAGAAAAACTTATACTCTTCATCAAACTTGAAAGCTGAACCTAAACTTTCTTTTTGAACTTCCATCCAGAATTGGCAAATTTTATCTAAAGATATTTCTCCTTTTTTACGCTCATCATGAACTTTTTTCTCAAATTCTAGAAAAGCAATTTGTCTAATTGCTGTGTTAATCATATCTTCCACTTTATTGGCAATAATGATTTTTCTTTTCTGTGAATTTCTTTCGTTCTTTAGTATTTTTTGAAATGTTAATTGTTCGCCAAAAACGGAAGCCGTTTCTGCCAAGGTAAGTGGTGTTGAGCACATCAGAGCCCCTTGTTTTCTTGCTAAATATTGGTGAATTCCATGGCCAAGTTCGTGAGCAAGAGTCATAACATCGCGTACTTTTCCTTGATAATTCATTAAAATATAGGGGTGAACTGAGGGAACAGTTGAATGAGAAAAAGCTCCTGAGTCTTTACCATTTCTAACTTGAGCGTCAATCCAATTTTTATCAAAAAATTCCTTTCCAATTTCTGACATTCTTGGATCAAATTCCTCATAAGATGATAGTACAATTTCTTTTGCTTCATTCCAAGAAATTAACTTATTTTCTTCTTTACTTAAAGGAGCGTTACGATCCCAATAATTCAGAGTTTTTTTACCTAAAATTTGAGCTTTAATTTTATAGTAACGATGTGAAATATTTTTATAATTTTCTTTTACTTTGAAAACCAAAGTATCAACCACTTCATCTTCAACAAAATTACTTAAGTTGCGTGAAGAAATAGGATTTTTGAAATTGCGCCATTGATCTTCAACTGATTTTTCCTTAGCCAAAACATTGGTAATATAGGCAAAAATTTTTGCATTATTACCAAAAGTTTTACCAATTGCTTTTGCAGCATCTTTTCTTATTTTTTCATCATTATTGCTTAAAAGATCAAAAATTTCTTGTGAATTCAAGGTTCTTTTGCGGTATGAAAATTTAAGATTATTTACTGTTTCATCAAAAAGTCTAATCCAAGCCGCTCTCCCAGATGAGTTTTTTTCTAGAGAAAATTTTTCTAATTCGCAGCTTAGTTGATGTTTTTTAAAAGCTCTAATATCTCTGATAAATGGATAATAATTTTTTAGTGTTAAATTTTCTTTATAGAATTTATTTAAAGTTTTTTCTTCAATATCGTTAATCTCAAGGCTGAAAAATACCAAAAGAGATTCATATTTGCTAAGTTTTTCGCTGATATTTTGATAAAATGATAAGTTGTCAGAATTTGAAAGATCGCTTGCGTAAATTAGATAAGAGTAACTGGAAACTTTGCCTATCAACTCGCATATTTTCTCATATTCTTTTATTGCTTCAGCAAGTTGTTTTGAATTTAGTTTTATAATTTTTTTTGTAAATTTTTTGGCAAAATTACTTGTTTCACTGTTTATCTTTTTAAGATCGATATCAATTTTTTTATCTTTTATGCTGCTGTAAAAGTCAGATAAGTTCCAAGTTGGGGTATTTCCTAAAGAAATAGTTTTTACTGATTTTGTCATTTTATTTATCTTTTTAAGATTGTCACAAGTTCTAAGTGTTTGCTTCCATAAAATTGATCAAGAGCATTTATTTTTGTAATTTTAAAGCCAGAATTAATAAGAATTTTGGCGTCAAAAGCAAAGGTAATTGGATTGCAAGAAACATATATAATATGATCAAGTTTTGATTTTGCAATTTCTGCAATTTGTGGAGTTGCTCCGTTACGTGGTGGATTAATTATTGCTAAATCAAATTTATTTAATTCTTTTGATTCTAATGGATTGTTAAACAAATCTCTATTCATGAATTTTATTCTGTTATTTAAAGAGTTTTTAGCAGTATTTTTTTTAATTAATTCTATCATTTTTTCACTGCCTTCAAATGCAGTAACTTGTGATTTTTGCGCTATGTAAAATGTATAAGCTCCAAATCCAGAATAGATGTCTGCGACATTAACTTTTTGGGAAAGTTCCTCATTAATTATTTCTAATATTTTTTCTAACCCATTTTTTGTTGCTTGAATAAAAATATTTGAATCTAGATCAATTTTAAAATCTGAGTAAAATATTTGGTTTTTGTGAGAAAGGAAAAGTGGCGTTAAACCATTTTTGTTTTGAATGGAAGCGTTTAATTTGTTTTCTTTAGCAAATAGAACTATTTTATTTTCAAAAGAAAAATCGCAATCTCTCTGGCAGTTAAAAATTAAATCAATACCGCTATCAAAAGATGTTATGGTAATTTGATTAATAATGTTTTGGGAAAGTGAATTTAAAAGATTTTGAATAGGAGTAATTAGTTTTGAAAGCTTTTCTTCAGAAATTATGCATTCATTAATTTCAGCAATTATATAACTTTTTTTTGCAAAAAAACCAATTTTATTTTGTTTAGTTACTTGAAGATTAATTTTGCGACGCTTCCCTTTACCAAACCAATTATACTGTATATCAAAATTGATATTAATTTTGTTTTTTTTTAAAACTTCTTCTAATGTTTTTGTTTTTAAGTTTTGGTAATTTTCTTGCGATAAGTTTAGAAAATCACAACCACCACATTTTGGGAAAAAGTTGCATTCAGATTCAATCCCTATAATTTCCTGTTGTTTTTTCATTTTACTACAGCCTTTCTTCTTAGCATACGAGATTTTATCAATATATCCAAACTTCCTGAAAAATAAGAAGAAATAGTGTAAACTGCAATTCCTGAACTAACCATAATTATTAGTTCTATAACTTTGTTTAAAGTTTCATTATTATCGAAGTAAATACGCATTATAATTAAAGAGTCCGCCATTAATAAAGATGGGATTAAGATCAATAACAACTTTTTTAAGAATCCTTTTTCAAAGTAAAAATTATTCTTTTTGATTAGTGTTGTTATAAGTAGTGTTAGGTTCAAATAGGATGAAATTATGGAAGCAAGAATAATTCCAACAAAACCCAGATTGCTGAAATAAAAAATAACATTTAATGCGCCATTACTTATTAAACATAATATAGCAATATTCATTGGGCTTCTTGTGTTGCCACGTGAAAAGAAAGCGGGTTCCATAACTTTTACCAGAACATAAGCTGGTAAACCAAATGAATAGAACATTAAAGCTTTAGAAACATTAAAACTTTGATCTGATGTGAAAGCTCCGCGTTCAAATAGAGAGGAAATAATTGGATAAGCCAAGCAGGTTAGGGCAAGTGTTGCTGGAATTACTAAAATTAAACCAACTTCTAAAGCCGCATTTTGTAGTTTAATTGCTTCTTCATTTTTTCCGGCTTTAATTTTGCGTGAAAGAGTTGGTAATAAAGCAATGCCAATTGCAATTCCGATCATTGCAAGTGGAAGTTGGTTGATGCGATCAGCGTAGTAAAGATAAGATACTGCGCCAGTAATCATACTGGCAAAAATAGAATCAAGCAAAAGATTAATTTGCATTACGTTGGCGCCAACAATTCCGGGTAATAATTTTCTGAAAAACTTTTTTATATCTTTATTAAAAACAGGAATTTTTGGGTAAAGTAAAAATCCAGACTTAACAGTGAAAAAGAAAAGCCACAAAAATTGCAAAATTCCTGCTAAAAAAACACCCCAGGAAAGTGCGTATCCATAGTTTTCGCTGAATTGTGAAAAAGCAAAAATTGAGAAAATCAAAGTGCTATTAAGAATTATGGGAGAGGAAGCTGGAACGGCAAATTTATTTAACGAATTTAATATTCCAGAGCATAAAGAGACAAGAGATATAAAAATTAGGTAAAATATTGTAATTCTTGAAAAGCTAATCAGAAGGCTTGATTTTTCTGCATCATTGAAAAAACCCGGAAATAAAACTTTCATGAATAAAGGCATGAAAGTTTGGAAAATAATAGTAAAAATTAATAATACGAAAAATAAGAGAGAAAAAATATTGCGCACAAAAGTTAAGTCATATCTTTCTTCTTTGCTATCTTGTAATTTTTCTACAAAAATTGGTACAAAAGCTGAGTTAAAAGCACCTTCAGCAAAAATTCTACGGAAGAAATTTGGTAGACGAAAAGCTGCAAAAAAAGCATCTGAAATTATGCTAACCCCAATAAACTTGGCAATCAACATATCTCTGATAAAGCCCAAAATTCTTGATAATGAAATAAAAAATGAAATTGTAAAAACCGAACGAAAAATTTGCATGTGTGCTTTTTAAACTGATTCTAAGTTAAAGCTTTGAAGTAGTCTTCACTTAAATTTTCTGGAATTACTGTCACAGGAATTTTTATTTTATCACCAATTTTTTGGATAATTTTTGGTAATACGGTATTATCGCTTAAAGGATTGTAAGATTTACCTAAAAATAATGTAACACAATTTGGAATTGATTTTATTTCACGGGCAATTTCCGTTGCAATATCACCTTCTCTTATTGAAACGGCAGGAACAATTTGTATTTCTTTATGAATATCTTCTAAAAGTTTTTGTAAATGTTTTTCGATGTGTTTTTTCTTGTCTTGTGAAATTGCTTTAGAACCAAACAACATATTTTTATGAGAGTTTTCCATTACTGCTAGAACTTGCAAAGAAAAGCCAAGCTTTTTTGCTCTGTAACAAGCGTATCTTAAAGCGGTGATAGATGGATTTGTGGTGTCAACACAAGTTAATATTGTTGGAATATGATCCATATTTTTAAAAGTTAATTTGGGTTAAAATTTTAAAGCGATTTATTTACCTACAAATCTCGCAAAAAGATAATTTGCAAGCCAACCTACTACAAGAGCAATTACAACAGAAAGTAAGCCATATAAAAATGGTTCCTGATAAGCAAAATCAAGTATTTTAGCACTAAAACCAACTTGATTTACGTAAATAGGAATTGTTTGAAACGAAGCAAGATTATTATCGTCAAGCAGATAAATTTCAACATTATAGATACCGCGAGCAATGTTTTTAGGAAATTTTAGTATCACTTTGAACAAGCTTTCATCCAAAAAGTCTATTACATTACCATTTATTGAATAAAGTTTTTGTTGTTCAAGATTTGAAACAAATTCCATTTCAAATTCATTTTTATTTTTACGTGATTCTTCGTTGCCAGAAACGTAGAATTTTAAATTTTTCCCTCCTAACTCTAAGTCTTTGGCAATGTCATTTTCTAATATTTTATCACCAGAGTTAGAGAAAAATGAATAATAGCTGTAAGAGTTTTTTAATTTCACTCTGTTGCCATTATGCCAAATTCCTAAAAACTTTTCTTTTTTTGTAATAAGGAAGTTTTTCTTAGGCCCACGCACTGCAATTAAAATATCTCCAGCATCTCCTTTTGCACCAAATAATAAAATTTCTGCGCCATTAAATTTTGTATCAATATTTATTTCATTTGTTGAGATGCCAGAAATTATAGGTCTTGCTTCTGATTTTTGATTTACAACAAAAAAAGCTATTATTGCAAAAGTTAGTAATTTTATCGATTTTATTATCATTTTTTCAGAACCTCGATAAAAAATAATTCACTAGGCGAGGTAAATAAGCTGAGAAACATCTTGGCACAAACAAGAAAAATAAGTAAGGCTAAGAAAGATCTCATGCTATCGGCATCAACTTTCGTTCCTGATCTTGTTCCTAATTGTGCACCAATTGAAGAGCTGATAATCATTAAGAAACCTAAAACTATATCAACATTATTATTTGTTACAGCTTGTAAGAAAGTTGAATTACTGGCAATAAAAATTATTTGAAAAAGAGAAGTGCCAACAACTACTGTGGAAGGCATACGTAATATGTAAATCATTGCTGGAATCATAATAAAACCACCACCAATTCCCATTAAGGCAACTAAAATTCCAATTCCAATACTTAGAATTATTGGAATAAAAACACTGACTGATATTTCAGATTTTGGAAAATATATTTTCCAAGGCCACTTATCTAAATGTTCTAAAAATCTATCCATTTTAGAATTTTGTTTTTTTTCCCAAACAATATTATATTTTTTGGCAGTTATTGTTTTTATTCCATCAATTAACATTATTATACTAATTGATCCTAAAAAAATCACGTAAACAATGTTAATAACAATATCAATGTGACCAGTTTTTTGTAAGAACCTAAATATTGATACACCTAAGGTTGAACCAATAAAACCTCCAATTACTAGGAAAATTCCCATCCTAATATCAACATTGCCACGTTTTAAGTTTGCTAAAAGGCCTGAAACAGAAGATGCTATAATTTGATTTGCTGATGTCGAAACTGCAATTGCTGGAGGAATTCCAATAAACATTAAAAATGGCGTTGCTAAGAAACCACCGCCAATTCCAAACATTCCTGCTAAAAAACCCGTTAAAAGTCCAAGCAAAAGAATCAAGATGATGTTAACTGGAATTTCGGCGATTGGTAAATAGATTTGCATTGACTGATTATGCTAATTTTGTTTTGATAATTATTTATTTTTTCACAATACAATGTCATTCTTCGCTTACGCTCAGGATGACAGAAATTGCTATAAAACGATACTTACCTTATTTTTATCTAATTCTAATTTATCAATATTTTCTGCAAAATTTTCCAACCGTATTAAAGCCAAAGCGTGCAGTTTATTTTGATAATAAACGGACGATAAAACTATGCCAGCTGATTTTCCTTCGCAAGAAATTTCCTGATTTTTCTTAACTTCTTGTAAGTTTTCTATTGTAACATGGCAAAGTTTTTTACGAATTTCTCCTCTATAATGTGTTCTAGCGGTAAGCTCTTGTCCAATATAACAACCTTTTTCATAATCAATCGCATTTAATTCGTTAAAACCAAATTCTAAAATGAAAGATTTATCATAAGTTAAGTCAAGCTCACTTTCGGCAATTTTGTTAGCGATGCGGGCTAAGTCGTAAGTTAGTCTTTCTTTAATTGAATTTGTGAAAGGATTTCTTGAATAAATTCTTTTACCTAAATTTTGATGACGCGGATCTTCAAAAATAAATTCGTTATCTGATTTTGTATAATCAGATTTCGACAGAATTTGTTCAACTTTAAATTCATCATTTTTTGAAATTTCAACTTTTGAACGCAATTTGTAAAAATTTAGTTTTTTAATAATTTCATCTCTTCTTTCCGAAAAACAATCAAGAAAAAGCTTTTCACCAACTTCAAATATAAATAGATCATATAAAAATTTTCCTTGAGGAGAAAGCATTACACTATAAAGCAAGGATTCAGAGTTTGCTTTATTAATATTATTGGTAATCAAGCCTTGTAAAAAATTTTTGCGCTCTTCTCCTATTATTTCAATAATAGAGCGATCAATTAGAATTATTTTTTCCATGTTCAAACATTAAAATTAAGTTTTCTTCTAATTTTTGTAAATCAACAATTAAGCTTCCATGGTGAAAATCTTTTACTTTACTGTTTTCTCCAATTTGGCATTCTTGATATAAGTAGTTTATATTTAATATTGAAGATAGTTTGTAATAGTCGGTAAGCAATTTATTATCGCTGGGTTTGGTTGCCATTTCTAATAAATAACTATTTTCTTTCATGAATAAAATATTTGTTAATCCTGCTCCATGTGGGCTTATAAGATATTTTGTCTTTGTACTAATTGCAATTTGCTCATCATAAGAAAATTCGTCAATAATTACTTTTTTAAAGCCATATTTTTCTAATACTTTTATTAATTCTTCTTCATTTTCAACAAATCGTAAAACTTGATTCTGGCGCGAGATGTATATTTTTTCACCAAAGTCAAAATTAGTTTTTTTGATATTAGTTGTTAGAACATTTCTTAATTTATTAAAAGCGACAGGATTTTGTTGAGATGTTTCAAGCAAAGCTAGCTCTCTTACTTTGATGTTTGATTTTCTTGGAAGAAAGATGATTTGATCACTTGAAATTCCCATTTTTTTGAGTGATGGCAAAACAAATTTATATTTTTTATATTTTTTTGGTAAAACTAAAATAGCATTTTCAGTTAATTTCTTTTTCTGAAGAATTAGTAACTTTGATAAAGCAAAAATATGCCAATGGTAGTAATTGCTAGTCCACTCATCGGTAATCAAAATGAATCTTTTTTTGCTAAAATTTAATTTTGGGAAAATAAATTTTATAAAAAATTTGTAACCTTTTTTATAGAGATCGTAGTTATTTTCGCTAATACAACTTTCTCTGTAGATTTTAAAGTAATTAAAGACAACGCTATTTGTTGCAATTCTAACATTTTTTAGCAAATTAATTTTTGGCTCAAGGTAATTCTCTTCAGAAGAATTGCCAAATATTTTAAATTCAGAATTATTTTCTTTAAAATTAAGAGGCTTTTTGTAGTAAATTGTTAGTGGTGAAAAAATATTTTTCATATTTTAAAGATGTTTTATTATTTTATAAAAAAACCAATACATAATTTTTTAATCTTAAAGTATGAAAATTATAAACGCAATTCACGCACAAAATGTTGGTGGTGTAGATCAAGTTTTTTGTAATTATGCCAAAGTTCTTACTTGTTGGAGTGGTTAAAAACAAGCCAAATTTTTTCAAAGATGTTGATATTTTTTGTGTTCCATCAAGAGAAGAGCCATTTGTTTTGGTAATTTTGGAAGGATTCTTACATTCAACTTTGGTTATATCGTCAAATACTGATGGAGGAAAATTACTAATTGAAAATGGTGAAGATGGATTTTTATTTACAAATGAAGATGAAAAAAATCTTGCAGAAAAAATTGAACTTGCTTTAAAAAGTTCAGAAGTTTATGAAAAATTAACTAAAAAAGCTTTTGAAAAGCTTGAAAACAAATTTAGTATAAACAATCTTGCAAAAGAAATATCTAAAATTTTACAAGTCATTGCTGGATGATAAAAAAATTACTTTTACTAACTTTAATGTTTTTTACTAGCTCTTGCTGGATGATGGCTGAACCAATGCCACCAAGTTGGAATTGGGGTGCAAAACCTCGTCCTCTTACTGGTGTGAGAAATTTTCCATCAACTGAAAGTGAATATGGAAAAGGTTTTAAAGATGGTTGTGGATCATCTTGGGATGTTGTTACTAAAGGTTTGCTATCTGATATTAATGAAAAAAAATATGATTTTCTAAGAATGCAAAAAAGTCCAGACTACAATACCGGTTGGTGGGATGGATATGAACAATGCACTTATATTGTTGATTGGGATGTTGTATAGTTGTAATAGAGAAAAATTTATAATTAAAATGAAAAGTTTTATAGTTAATTTTATGTTGTTACTTCTAATAATTTCTTGCAGAAAGCCAGATAATTTTGGTTTTTATCAGCCAATTACTATGAGTTTAAAAGTTCCAGATGGTCCTGCAGAGTATCAAGCTGGCTGGCATGCTGGTTGTAAAACAGCTTTATCACAAAAAACCTTTGCAAATGCCAGCGTTTATTTAACTCCAAATCATGGTCCTGATTTAGGAAATGGTATTTATCAGCATGATTCTGCTTTTCAAACTGGTTGGGGTCAGGGTTGGTTTGCATGTATATTACATATTTCTGGTTTTGTCACAGATAATTATAGGGCTATGAGATATGGACCTTTAGATTGATTGATTAATGAGAAAATACTTTTTTAGTTTAATAACTTTAGTTCTAATGACTTCTTGTAAATACGAGGTTGCAAAAAGTCTTTTTCCAGAAAGGCCTGATTCTGCTTTTAAAGAAGATTTAGAAAAAGCATCGCCTGATTTCCGCCTTGGTTGGCGAGATGGTTGTGAAACTGGTATGTCTGGAGGCTCAAATACATTTTATAAAATATTTTATCGTAATAATGCATCTGATGGTTACAGAATGACGAGTTCATCTGATTATAAAACTGCATGGGGTAATGCTTTTTGGTATTGTTACCGTCATGACTATGTTAAACAAAAAAGTGGTATTTGGGGTTCAATGTTTAAAGGATATCAGTAATGGTTAGAAATTTACTTTTATTTATTGTAATATTCCAATTTTCTTCATGTAAATGGTTTACGCGTATAGGAAGTCCTTTTTTTTCTGGCACTAATATTAAAATTCCAGATGGAACTCCGACATTTCAAAAAGGCTTTAAAGATGGATGTTCAAGTTCGACATATGCAAGGGGAAATGTACTTTATCGTAATAAATATGGTTATAGATATGATCCGAATATGATTGGTAATTCTGAATATCGTTTTGGTCATTCAAGAGGTTATACTTGGTGTTTCCAACAAGCTCTTTCTGGTGATACTGGTCCAGTTGGTTCTTGGGATAAATATATACATCCTGGAGGATATGACTCAACATTTAGTTCTGGTAATATTGAAGGGGCGTGGGGTGGTTTTTTTGGTGTTCACGGCGCATCTTTAGGGCAATCAGTTGGAGGTGATGTCGGTGGGTTTGTGGGGGTTTTAACAAATGGTGGCTCCAGTGTTCATAATGCTAATCCATTGTGGGCTGGTGGTTCATCGGGGCAAATTTTTGGACAATAAAATGAATATTAAATTTTTTTTTATACTTTGCTTGATTATAGCCTTATCAAATTGTGTTCCGAATTGGTGGAAGCCTTATGGTTATCAAGTATTTAAACAAATGCCAAAAAATGGATCTCCAGGATATACTTTAGGTTGGATTCATGGTTGCCAGTCTGGTCTTGGAAGCCAATTTGGCGGTGCTATTTATATGACTTTTTATACTTGGAGTAGAGATCCAGATATCGCTTCAGTAAATCCAGATATTCCAAAAATAAGAGCGCGTTATAAAAAGGAGCTAAGGGCGGTAAATTGGGATAATCCTGCAGATGTAAAGAAAAATTTTAGTGATTACAATACAATTTTTTGGGGGGCTCATTCATTTTGTCGCCACTCAACACTTGGAATTTTGCAAACTGCAGCAATGGCTCCCAAACTTCCAGGGGAAGACCGACATACTTGGGATGAACATAGTTTAGGTAATATTTGGAAAATTAATGGTAAAGGTGATACAAGATATGCTGTTGGTGGTTTATGGTAGAATAAAATAGAATTTAAAGACTTAAATTTTTATTTAAAAATTCGGGAATTATGTTTTTTTAAAGACAAGAAGATTGTCATCCTTCTCTAAAATCAGGATAAGGGTTAGTATAAGAATTTAATTGTGCACTGGGTTATAATTATATAATTCCTCAAAATTTAAATTTGATTTTTTCTAAAATATTTTTAAACTCACTGAAATTCAAATTTTCAATTATTTTTTCAATTTTTTACTCTTAGAAATGCTTCCTTTTCTTGTGGTATTTTTGCCTCTTTTTGGTTTCCTTATTAGTGGATTTTGTTCTCGTGTTGTATCGACAAAAGTTTCTCAGCATTTTGTTGATAAAATTGCTCAAGTTCTAACAACCTTTCTTTTAATAGCTTCAGCAGCTTGTGCTGTTACAATCTTTTCTGATTTCGTAATTCGTGGCGAAGACGCAAATCAAAATATCAAGCTTCTTACCTGGATTTCTTCTGGTACTTTCAATGTTAATTGGTCACTCAATATTGATCAAATTACAGCAATAATGCTTGTAGTGGTAACAGTGGTTTCAAGTTTAGTTCATATTTATTCAACCGCTTACATGCACGAAGATAAGTCAATTGCGCGTTTCATGTCTTATCTTTCACTGTTTACATTTTTTATGTTGGTTTTAGTAACAGCTGATAATTTTTTACAACTTTTTGTTGGTTGGGAAGGTGTGGGTTTGGCTTCTTATCTTTTGATTGGTTTTTGGTTTAAAAAGCAATCAGCAAATGCTGCTGCAATTAAAGCATTTGTTGCAAACCGTGTTGGTGATTTTGGACTAATTATTGCTATCTCACTAATTTATGCAACTTTTGGAACTGTTGAATATTCTGCAGTTTTTTCAAGTGTAAGTGATCATTTGAACGATCAGTTTTGGTTATTTGGAAAATCATTTAGAAGCCTTGATGTAATTTGTATTGCTCTTTTTATTGGTGCAATGGGTAAATCGGCACAAATTGGTTTGCATGTTTGGCTTGCTGACGCGATGGAAGGTCCAACTCCAGTTTCTGCTTTAATTCACGCTGCAACAATGGTTACAGCTGGTGTTTTCTTGGTTGCAAGATGCTCCCCAGTTTTTGAGTATTCTGATATTGCTTTGGCAATGATAACATTGGTTGGAGCAACAACTGCAATTTTTGCCGCAACAATTGCAATCACACAAAATGACATTAAAAAAGTTATTGCCTACTCAACTTGTTCACAGCTTGGCTATATGTTTTTTGCTTGTGGTGTTTCAGCTTATTCAGCGGCAATTTTTCACCTTGCAACACATGCTTTCTTTAAAGCCTTACTTTTCTTGGGTGCGGGCAGTGTAATACATGCAATGCATCACGAGCAAGATATTCAAAAAATGGGAGGAATTTGGAAAAAAATTCCAATCACTTATGCAATGTTTTGGATTGGATCTCTTGCTCTAGCTGGTTTTCCTCCATTCGCTGGTTACTATTCAAAAGACTTGATCTTAGAAGCAGCTTATATGTCTCACGCACCTTTTGCTAAACTTGCTTTCGTTCTTGGTTTAGCAGCTGCATTTTTGACAGCTTTTTATTCTTGGCGTTTGTTATTTTTAGTTTTTCATGGTAAAACTAGATCTGACAAACACACATTTGACCATGCTCATGAATCACCAAAAGCAATGTTAATTCCTCTCTTTGTTTTAGCCTTTGGATCAGTTTTTGCTGGTTTTGTTGGTGCTAAATTTTTACATATGATTTCTGCGGAACATAACTTTTTTGGTTCAGCAATTTTCTTACTTCATGAGAATAAGTCTATCCTAGAAGAAGTACATCACGCTCCATTTTTGGTTAAAATATCTCCTCTAATAGTTGGTATTATAGCAATTTACTTATCTTATGTGTTTTATCTTGTAAAAACTGAATATCCGGCAAGACTAGCTAAAAAGTTTAATAATTTATATAAAATTTCCTTCAATAAATGGTATTTTGATGAAATTTATGAATCAGCATTTGTAAGTCCAACTAAGAAATTAGGAACATTCTTGTGGAAGTTCTTTGATATTAAAGTAATTGATGATGTTGGTCCAAACGGCATAGTTCTGTTATGTAAAAAAGCAGCACAAAAGGTAAGTAAAATCCAGACAGGTTATATCTATAACTACGCTTTATGGATGGCTATTGGTTTGGCTGTGATAATGATGTTTTTGTTGTCGTCTTTCAAAGATATACTAGCCTCATAAAAATATGAAGATAAGAGTTTCTAAAATGTTATTAATTTAGTAACATTTTGGACTATAACTTCCTGTGAATATATCAAATAAGTTTGGTAAGATGTTTATAAAGAGAAAGTAAGCCGTTTTTTTAATCAGTACAGAATTATTTTTTTTGGTAAATCACTACCATTTTTCTGATAATTCATGAAAATTTCTTGAAAGAAATAAAGTAATTCTTATCGATAGTAAAAAAAACAAAGCTAATAATTCTAATTTAGTTTCTGGTTATATATATTTTCAAACTTACAATTATAAATTAACACCTGAGCAGCTAGAAAAACTAAACTTTCTTTGTGGTTTTAAAAAAATTAAGAAGAACTTGTTTTTGAAATTAATGTAGAGGTTTCTGGAAGCACTATTTGGGAATTGAAAACCCAAATTCATATTTTCTTATATCTCAGAATATTTGCGAATTTGAAATTAAATGCAATCAAACAAAAACAAGAAGAGTAGAAAAAGTTGTAGAAACTCCATTTGCAATATTTGGTGACTTTTTAGTAATTATTAAAGAAGTTTTAGCCTCATTTTTTAAAGAATAATTTATGGATCATAAGAAACTACGCGATTGTTTTGGTTTATTTACTACTGGTGTTATTGTCGCTTGTGCTAAAAAAAATAATTTTTTGACTGAGAAGCTTTCTCACGCTGCTTTTTTTGAAAGCGAAGTTTTTACTAAGAAGCTTTTAAACAATAAAATATTTGGTGAAATTCTAAAAAAAATTTTTACTGATGAGTTTTTTGGAATGACCATCAATTCTTTTTCTTCGGTATCTTTAGCTCCACCTTTAGTTTCTTTTTGTATTGACAATAGATCTAATAATTTAAGGCTTTTTAAGAAGAACGAATATTTTTCTTTGAATATACTAAGTGAAAATCAGGTTGAACTGGCAAAGGAGTTTGCAACCCCAAGAAACAGCAAAAAATGGCAAATTGAGAATTATTTTTTAGGAAAAAAAGGTAGTCCAGTTTTTGAAAACTCATTATGTTTTTTTGAATGTAAAAAACATAAAATTATTAAAGCTGGAGATCACCATATTATTATCGGTGAAGTTATCGATTTTGGAAAAATAAAAGATGATCAACCTTTGCTTTACAGCAAATCAAAATTTGGATTTATTAGATTATAATTTTATGCCAAGCTAATTAGAAATATTAGCTATTAACTCTTTATCTCTCATCATATTACTAACCAGTTCGTGCAATAGATTGTTAATGTTATTTTCATCTGTTGAAGCAAAAGAGGAAATAAAGTGCTTATTTTTAAATTCTAAAGTATAGTTTTTGCTAAACTCTTTATTTTTACCTTTGTTATCTTTTACATCAACTCTGATAACTCCTTTAGTTTCAGAATTTCCTATAGGAAACCCACGTTGTGCTTTATGAATTAAAGTTTTAATTCTTACTTCTATTATTTTATCATTTCCTTCTATAAAACCCTGATTTACTAAGTTTTCTTTGATTTTAAACTTTAAAATGTCTGCTAGATTTTGCTCCGAAAAAACATTAACTCTTGTTTGACCAAACTTCTTTTTCCCCAAAATTTTCTTATTGTGTCTTTCATCAGAAACTCTTAGATCAAAGGTTTTTTTTGCAATTGAGTTACTTTTATTTTCGTTTTCGACATCAAAATTAAAAACAATTTTTTGATTTTTATATGAGCAAGAAAAACTTGCGAGAAGAGCGAAAATCAGCAGTAGTTTTTTCATTGTAATTTTTTATTTTATAGGTTTTGCAGAATTTTTAGAAAATAAATATTAAATTCCAAGAATACCTAATGTCAAAGAAATAATAGTTTGATATTTTTGAGGGATAATTGCCAATTATAGATTACAATTAAAATTGACAAAAAAATTATTAAGTTGATAATTGTTGTCCTTCCTCATTTTTGATGTGAAGCCCTTTTGAAAAAATCCTAACTTATCAGACAGAGCTTATCTTATTAGTTCATCTGCTTGGCATTTTTCAAAAATTTTTCAGGGAAAATTTCTGAGTAAAAATACAAAGAAAAATCCTGTAAAACCTTGGGAATATTAATTAAAAACCAGTCTTATCATGACAAAAAGAATTAACGCAAAAAAGAAATTCAGCAGAAAATTAGGCGCAAGTCTTTGGGGACAAGCTAAAGATCCTTTTGCTAAAAGAAATTATAAACCAGGACAACATGGTGCTTCTCCTAAAGGAAGGCCAAGCGATTATGGTAATCAGCTTCGTGCTAAGCAAAGAATGAAATTTTATTATGGTAACATTTCTGAGAAACAATTCTTCAACCTTTTCCAATTAGCAAGCAAATCGAAAGGTGATGTAAGTGAAAACTTTGTAGCACTCCTTGAAAGCAGAATTGATGCTGTTATTTATCGTGCAAACTTTGTTCCTACAGTTTTTGCAGCAAGACAATTTGTTAACCACAAACACGTAACTGTTAACGGACAAGTTGTTAACATTCCTTCTTACAGAGTTAAAATTGGTGATGTTGTACAAGTTAGAGAAAGATCTCGTAAATTGACAATTGTTATGGAATCTTTACAAAAAATGGAAAGAGATATTCCAAGCTACTTGCAACTTGATAAAGACACTTTCAGCATTAAATTGACTGAAAAACCAGCATTTGCTGAAGTTCCTTATCCTGTTGAAATGCAACCACATTTCATTACAGAGTTTTATTCAAGATAGTTGGGTAGAACAAAAAATAAAAAATTCGATAATTTTTGAGTATTTTTTGCAGTTTGGAATTCAAAAGTCCCATTAGGTAAATATATCGTTTTAATAATTACCTGTCATCCTTAGTAAAGCGAAGGATGACAGAATTTTTTTATCATAGATGATTTGTTTAGATTCTTCGTTTTGTTACGGATGAAACTAGCTTTATAATGCCCTAAAATTAGCTTATGCTGTAAGATGTTTAGCTATCTCGCAGAATTGTTCAATTGTGAGATTTTCTGCTCTTAATTGTGGATCAATTTTTGTTTTTTGCAAAACTTCTTCTACGTCTTTAAAAACTGATTTTAAAGAAGATCTGATCATTTTTCTTCTTTGATTAAAAGCTGCCGCAACAACTTTTTCTAGTTTATTGAAATTAACATCAGAAGTTGGTTTTTCTTTTGGAATAATTTCAACAATTGCTGATGTAACCTTTGGTGGAGGAGTAAAAACTGTTTTATTAACAGTAAACACCATTCTTGTATCACACAAAAAATTAATCATAACTGCTAATCTTCCATAATGATTATCGCCAACTTTTGCTGTAATTCTTTCTACAACTTCCTTTTGCAACATTAAATGCATTGAAGATATATTATTTGATATCTTTAACCATTTAAAGATTAAAACAGTTCCAATATTATAGGGTAAATTTGCTATAATTTTAAATTTTCTATCACCAAATAAGTCTTTTTCGTTAATTGTTAAAGCATCACCTGAAATAATTTTTAAATTTTCACCATAAAATATCTGAAGCTCTTTTAATGCTTCAATGCATCTTTCATCGCGCTCAATTGCGTACAGTTTTTTTGGTTTTGAATCAAGTATTGATCTTGTCAAACTTCCTGGTCCTGGACCAATTTCAAGAATTTCAAATTCTTCTAAACTGCCAGCAGATTTTACAATTTTGTCAGTAAAGTTTTTATCAAGAATAAAGTTTTGCCCCAGTGATTTTTTTGCATTTAGCTGATATTTTTTGATAATTTCTGAAGTGGAGAGGAGGGGCATTAAACAAATTATATTTGTTATATAGATATTTTAGAAGAAACTTTTTTCTTCATGTTATTTATCACAAAGTGGCTTTATGTAAGTTATAAAAACATAAATTTATTATAATAAGTATAATGCCACTTTGTGATTTAAATTTCTGAAAAAAATATTACAGAACTTTTTCAGCTTCTACGAACTTGTGACCCAAAGCTTCTGAAACAGCTTTATAAGTAACTTTACCATCAATAACATTTAAACCATTACGTAGGTTTTTGTCATCAAGCAAAGCTCTTCTATATCCTTTATTTGCTAAAGCTATAGTGAAAGGAAGAGTTGAATTTTCTAAGGCTTGAGTTGAAGTTCTAGCAACTGCTCCTGGCATATTTGTCACGCAGTAATGAACAACTCCGTCTGTGACATAAGTTGGATTGCTATGAGAAGTTGGTTTAGAAGTTTCAAAACATCCGCCTTGGTCAATTGAAATATCAACCATAACTGAACCTTTCTTCATTTTTTTCACCATTTGTTTGGTGATTAATTTTGGAGCAGCCGCACCTGGAATTAGAACCGCGCCAACAACTAGGTCAGATTCAACAACGTTTTTTTCAATATTTTCAAGTGAGGCGTAGATAACGTTTGCAGTGTTACCAAAAATATCACACAAGTAGCGTATTCTTGGCAAAGATTTGTCAAGAATTGTTACGTCAGCACCCATTCCAACCGCAACTTTTGCAGCATTAGTTCCTGAAACACCACCACCAAGAACTGTTACTTTTGAACGATTTACACCAGGAACTCCTCCAAGAAGAACTCCGCGTCCACCTTGAGATTTTTCCAATGCTTTAGCACCTGCTTGAATTGACAATTTACCAGCAACTTCAGACATTGGAGCAAGAAGAGGTAAAGAACCATCATTTGCGCTTACTGTTTCAAAAGCAATAGCAATTGCTCCAGATTTGATCAAAAGTTTAGTTAATTCTGGTTCTGCTGCTAGGTGTAAGTAAGAGAATATTACTTGACCTTTTCTAATCATTTTGCATTCAGTCTTTTGAGGCTCTTTAACTTTTAAAATCATTTCAGCTTTTTCATAAACTTCAGCTGCAGTTGCGACAATTTTTGCACCTGCTGCGACGTACTGAGAGTCAGAAAAGTCAATTGCTGATCCAGCATCTTTTTGTACTATAACTTTGTGACCAGCGTTTACTAATTCTCTAACGCCAGCTGGTGTTGCTCCAACTCTATACTCATGATCTTTAATTTCTTTTGGAATGCCAATTAGCATAATTCTCCTTAAAATTTTGTTGTGTTAAAAAGTTAAAAAATCCTAGAAAATTTTGGTATTTGTTTCATTTAAAACCTGATTTTACTAGGAGTTAATTTGTGAAATTTTTATGATATTACTTTCTTTCGAAGTCAAACTTGGATAGGTCTCATAATTAAAGCTAAACTGTTTTTTTGCAAGTTCTAATTCTTGATTTAGGTTTTTTCCTTTTAAAAATAAACAAAATCCATCTTTTTTAAGAAATTTTGTACTGTAAGATATTAGCTTATTAAGTGGAGCCAAGGCTCGTGATGTTATGCAATCAAACTCAGAAACACTAAGTTCTTCTAGTTTAGATTGATGAATAAAAATACGGTTTTGAGAACATAGCTTTGCTTTTCTTAAAAAACCACATTTGCGAAATGCTTTTTCTACAAGGTGAATTTCTTTTAAACCAAGAATTGATAAAATTATTCCTGGAAAACCAGCACCAGTACCAAAATCAGCAAATCTAGCATTTTTATTTTCTATAAAGCGAAGAATTTGGGCGCTGTCTAAAATATGACGATTCCAGAGTTCATCAATTGTTGATTTACCAATAAAGTTAAATTTTTGGTTTTCTTGTAGAAGAAATAAAACAAAATCTTCCAAGTTTTTAATTTGGTTATCAGTTAAATTATGAAATTTTTTTATTTCGTTTAAAGCAGCTTCTTTTTTTATTTCAAAATTCATTTTAATTGAATAACTCCTGAGATATTTTGTTTGACTGTATTGTTTAAACTGAAAATTTTAAATCATAAATTTAAACATTTGCTACATTTTTAAAGATGGGATTTCCTTTTATCAATAAAAATTAAGCAATTTTGGACAAAAATAAAGATAATTGATGACAATTACAAAGCATAATCTAAAAATGCATAAAAACATCAAAATAATATAGTTTTTCGAAAATTTCTCTCAATTTTTCTCAATAATAACATGAAAATCTCTTCAAAAGTCAAAAAAATTCTTTCTTGTTACGAAAGTGACAATGCAGGAACAAAAACAAATTTAGCACGTATTTTAATGCATGGTAGACTTGGTGGAACTGGTAAAATGGTTATCTTGCCAGTTGATCAAGGCTTTGAACATGGTCCAGATAGAAGTTTCTCAGTAAACCCTGATGCATACAATCCAGAATATCA
>CAZENB010000003.1:0-46711 GCA_964513555.1 uncultured Rhizobium sp.
ATTTAACTATGTCAGAACAAGAAAAAATCAAAATCCTTTGTGTCGAAGACGAGCAAGAAATTCGTGAAAATATTGCTGAAATATTACGTGATGAAGGTTTTGAGGTTTTTGAAGCTGAGAATGGTAAAGCTGGTTTTGAAGCTTTTGTTCAGAACAAACCAGATTTGATTGTGTCAGATATTATGATGCCAGAAGTTGATGGTTATGGTTTGTTAAAGATGATTAGAGAAAATAAAAATATTAGAAATAATACTATACCATTCATTTTTTTAACTGCTTTGGGTCAAAAAGATGATGTTGTGAAAGGTGTTAACTTATCAGCTAACGATTATTTGGTGAAGCCGATTGATTTTGACTTGATGATTGCAAAAATTAAGGAAAAAACAGCTAATGCTTTAAAGTTGCAAGAAGTTCACAAAAGAAATATTAATAACATTAAAAATCAGGCATCTCAAGTTCTACCAAATGAACTTTTCTCTTACTTAGATATTATAACTCAAGTTTCAAAAATTCTTAAAGAAGAACCTTACGGTCATTTGCCACATCGTCGTTACTTGGAAGATTTCGATAAAATATATTTAAATGCTTTGAAGTTGAAGAGTACAATTACTAATTCTTTAGATGCAACGGTAATTGAAAATAGACTAAATGTTGATGAAGAAATTTTGGAAATAACTGGATTTTTAGATGAGTTTATCTCAAGTCTAAGTGAAAAGTTCAGAAGTAAAATTAAATTTGATCATCCATTTGAATCGCATCTTTTGCCAAAAATAAAGGTTGATAAAACTGTTTTGCTTGACGCTCTGAAAAGAATTTTTGCTAGCGTATTTAAAGTTGATGCAGAAGCAAATGTTGAAGTTGCAATTATGATGGATCACTTTGATCAAATGGCAATTATTTTTAATTTAAATTCAAGCATTGTTGGCGTTAGTATGATCAATAATGTTAATGAAACTCAGATTAAAAAAGTATTAGATAAACAAAATTGTAATTTCGAAGTTTCGGAAAATAAGGAAAAAAGCGCTGTTTTATTTATTCCATCTTACCGATTGATTGAAAGACAGTAAATTTTAGAAATGCTTAAGTATAGTTTTGAATTTTCTCTAGTTTTCTGCTTTATGCGTTTTATTCGTATTTTTGGTAAAAATTTCTCAAAATACATATATTTTTAAAATTTATGATTCAGAAAAATTCCCAAAAAAATACGAAGAAAAAAAAATCTCAACATCCTCATCTAGAACAATTTGAAGGGGAGTTAAAAAAAGGAATAGGTTTATTTTATAAGGTAAGCTTCTCTATTTTTTTAACTTTCTTCATAGTTCTTTTTTATTTCATAGTTCTAGTTTCAACAAAGCCAAAATCTTTTTCATATGTTACTCAAGAAATAAGATATTTTCTTGCTGTCAACTTGGGTGATGCAACAATAAAAGAAAGTCATATTAGTTTTACGAAATATGGAACTTTAAAGTTGTCAGTTGATGATTTTAGAGTTTTTTATTTACCTTCTAATAATAGTGAGAAACAAGATTTGATGATTCCAAAAATAGAAAGCGAATTTTCACTTCTTGATTTGATTTTTTTTCAATTTAAGCCAAGTAAAGTAAAAATATTAAATCCCGAAATTGTTATAAATCAAACAAATGAAGTTGCAGAAGATGTCATTGGGGAAAATCAGCAAGAAGATCAATCAAATTTACTTAAAACTTTATTTCTAGCAATTAGAGTTGAAAAAATCCCAGTTAAAAACTTTGAAATTGAAAATGCTACTTTAGTAGTTAATGGAAAACACGTTAAAACTAAAGTGCTTTTAAAAAGTTCGCAGATTCGTACATCTTATAATGGAAATGCACTAAATATTTCGTCAAATAATGTTGTAAATTTTTATAATAATACGCCAGATGTTGGTTTAAAAGCAAATTGTAATCTAGAAAAAAACGATTCTTTAAGATGTAACTTAGTAATAAATAACTTTTTTTTATCATCAATTTTTGATCTTTATCCAGCTTTTCATAATTTACAAAAAGTTAATGCATCTTTAAACGCAAATGCTTCTATACTGTTAGAAAAAGGAGATTTTAAGACTTTAAGTTTTAGAGCAGAAGCAGCCAAAGGAGATTTTGATTTTCCAGAGTTCTTTCACAAAAAAATGACTTTTGATAATCTTATTGTAGTTGGTGAGTTTCACAAAGATCTTGGAGTTTTTAATTTGTCAGAAATCAAAACTAATTTTCATGTAAATAATCCAAAATATCAAAATAAAGCTCAATTTAGCATGATTTTTGCTATATCTGACATTTTTGATGCACAAAATAGACAATTCAATTTAAATATTGGTTTAAAAAATGTTCCAAATAATGAAGTAGAGAATTTTTGGCCTAAAAATTTGTCAGAAGCTGGAGCAAGAGATTGGGTTACAAATCACATAAAAGAAGGAAATATAGATAATGCTTATGCTGACTTTACTTTAAAAAGTAGTGGCGAAAAAACAGAATTAACAAAAATTGATGCTGGTTTAAGTTTTTCTGGTTCAAATCTGAACTATAGCGATTCTTTCCCTAAAATTACTGATATTTCTGGTTCAGCCAAATTTAGTAAAAAAGACATGAAAATTGAGATTCTATCAGGAAATGTCTTGGGTAGTAAAATTTCACAAGCTCAAGTCTCAATTGATGATTTTAGTGCCAATAAAATTATGTTAAACATCTCTGGAAAATCAAAAGGCAGTGCTTCTGATTCTTTAAAACATGCCGATAATAGTCAGAAATTTGCCAATCAAGTTGAGCAATATTTAAACGGTAATTCTTTTAATAACTTTGATATCAGAATTCCATTAATTGATAATCTAACCTTAAAAGATACTTATATAGCTGTTAATTCAACAATTAACGATTTAAAAAATGATTATATAAAAGGTGGATTGATTGTTACTACTAAAAAAGATTATGGTAAAAATGATTTTATTACAAAGCTTGTTTTAGACGCTGCAGAATATTCTTATAAAACTCTAGATATTAGTAAAAAAAGAGGTGTTGAAAGCAATTTGGATTTGGTCATATCTTTTGCTGATCCTAAAAAAATTGCTTTCAATAATGTAAACTTTTGGAAAAAAGATGTTTTAGAAAATGGAGGAAAAGGTTATAGATTTTCAAAAATATCGGGAAATGCAGTCTTTGATTTAAAAGGTTTTTCCCCTAGATTAGTTAATTTGAAAAACGAGAATTTTGGTTGGAATAATTACTCATTTTCTTATTTGAATAATTATCAAGAAAAGAAAATATCTTTAAAAGGAAAAGTTTTTAATTTAGAGCCACTAATTACTAATAAGTTTTTCTCATCACCTTCAGATAAAAGTGATAAGTTAGATATTGATATTGTTCTTGGAACTTTATTACTTTCTGATAATAAATTAGTTAAAAGTTTTTATTTGTCTCTTGATTGCTACAAAGGATTTTGTAGCAAAGGAGTTGTCAGAGGAAATTATGATCAGAAAGAATATCTAAATTTGCAGATTGATAAAAAACCAAATAAAAATTCTTCTGATATTAATGGAAGAATTACAGATATTGGATATTTGGCAGAAGCTCTATCTATTTCTGATAAAGTTTTGGGTGGAGATGCAAAAGTAAATCTAACTAATAAATTTGTTAATGGAAACTCATTTTTTGGAGGTGAAATTACAATTGAAAATGATATAACTATATTTGAAACTGCAACTGTCAAAAAATTAGCAAAAGACAATTTATTTTCTAAAATAAAAGATAAAATTTTTTCTAGTGAGAAAATAACTTTCAACTCAGTTAAGGTGAACTTTGAGTTAAGTAAAAATGGCTTAAATATAAATTCTTTACTAGCTAACAATTATAAAATTGGTATCACGGCCAAAGGTTTGATTAATTTTAAAGATGATAGTTACAATATAAAAGGCATGATTATTCCTGGTTTTATAATTAATAATTTATTTGGAATTGGAAATATTCCAATTCTTGGAAATGTTGTAAGTGGAATTCTTACGGGAGGTGAGGGTGGTGGATTATTTGGAATTCGTTATCAATACTCAAAAAATAAAAATGATAAAGAAGCTAAGTTTGATACAAATAAAGTTTCAGCTTTTGTGCCAACTACAATTCGTAATTTGTTTGATGCAATATAAAGCATAATTTTTTCTTTTTTAATGACAAAAATAAATATAATAGGTGCTGGTCTTGCTGGTTCTGAGGCGGCATGGCAATTGGCCAAAAGAGGTTTTGAAGTTGAAATTTTTGAAATGCGCAATAAAGACAGAAAAACTTTTGCCCATAGAACTCAAGATTTTGCTGAATTAGTTTGTTCTAATTCTCTTAGAAGTGATGATGTAGTAACTGCAATTGGCTTGTTGCATCATGAAATGCGAGCTCTAGATTCTTTAATTATGCACTCAGCTGATAATAACAAGGTTCCTGCTGGATCTGCTTTAGCTGTTGATAGAGAGGGTTTTTCCAAATTTATTGAAAATGAATTATTAAAAACTGGTAAAGTTAAAATTTCGCGCAAAGAAATTGAAGAATTACCAACTGATTCAAATGAACAATGGATTATTGCAACAGGACCTTTGACTTCTGATGCTTTGGGAAAGTCAATTTTAAAACATAGTGGTGAAGAACACTTAGCTTTCTTTGATGCAATAGCCCCAATTGTTTTTAAAGATTCAATTGATTTTGAACAAGCTTGGTTTCAGTCACGTTATGATAAAGGAAGTGGTACAGATTACGTAAATTGTCCTCTAAATAAAGAGCAATATTATGAGTTTGTTAATGATCTTTTAGGTTCTGAAAAAACAGAATTTAAAGAATGGGAAAAAGACACTCCTTATTTTGATGGTTGTTTGCCAATTGAGATTATGGCACAAAGAGGACAAGACACTTTACGTTTTGGTCCAATGAAGCCAGTTGGATTAACAAATCCAAAAACTGCTCATTTGGGGCGTGAAGGTAAACCATACGCCGTTGTGCAGTTAAGACAAGATAATAAAATTGGTACTCTTTATAATATTGTTGGTTTTCAAACCAAAATGAAATATGGTGACCAAAAAAGAGTTTTTAAGAAAATTCCTGGTTTACAAAATGCTGAATTTGCAAGATTTGGTGGTATTCATAGAAACACTTTTCTAAATTCTCCAAAAATTTTAGATGAGTTATTGCGACTTAAAACTGCTCCAAATATTCGTTTTGCTGGTCAAATCACAGGTGTTGAAGGTTATGTTGAATCAGCTGCAATGGGATTATTATCTGGAATTTTTATAGCAAATGATTTTATAGGAAAAACATCCAAGCCAAATGCTAAAACTGCAATTGGTTCTCTTCTGAATCATATAACTTGTGGGCATGAAGGAATTGATTTTCAGCCAATGAATGTGAATTTTGGTTTATTTGATAATTTAGAAGAAAAAGTAAAGAAAACTGATAGAAAGCTGGCTTACTCTCAAAGAGCAGTTTTGGAATTAGAAAATTTTATAAAAGAAATTTAAATTTGATAATTTTAGCATGAAAAATTTTACTGCATTACTTTTTGTAACATTATTTATATCTTGTGGTGCAGATTGGTCTTATGAAGGTGAAAATGCTCCACAAAAATGGGGAGAAATAAAAGAAGAATATAAATTTTGTAAAATTGGCTATAATCAGTCTCCAATTGATGTGGATTTTAATAAAAAGCAAAGTGAAGAAGATAAATCAAAAAAGCCAGAATTAAAATTTTCTTATAGTGATGCAACTCTTTACTTGGAAGGTGAAAAAATGCTTTTTGATCGTAAAGATTTTATAGAACTAAGAAAAAGACAGTATTTTCTGAATAAAATAACTTTTCATCATCCAAGTGAACATTATTCAAATTCAGTTCAGCAAGTTTTAGAAATGCAAATATTTCACAAAAGTGATAGTGAACAACTACTTATTTTGTCTGTTTTTGTAAAAGTTGGGAAAGAAAATATAGAGATAAATAATTTGATTAGTCTTCTCGAAGCATCAAACAAAAGTTTAGAAATAAAAATTAACTTCCAAAAAATTCTTAATCTAAAAGATGAAATGTTTTTTTATGAAGGTTCTTTAACAACTCCTCCTTGTACGGAAGGAGTGAAGTGGTTTGTTAGCAAGACCCCAATTCAGATGTCAAAAGATCAAATTAATAAAATCATTAAATTGATTTTATACGATAAAGCTAATGCTCGTCCGCTGCAAGAATTCCACCCACAACTTTACTAAAAAAGATTTATCTTAAATGAAATTTTTCATAAGAGTTAATCAATCTTTCTTTGTCAATTTTCGTGTAGCGCTGAGTTGTTGATAAGCTTTCATGTCCTAATAATTCTTGAATTGTTCTTAAATCTCCACCAGCTGAAAGTAAGTGAGTTGCAAAAGAATGACGAAAAGCGTGAGGTGTTGTAGTTTCAGAAAGAGCAAGCTTTTGTCTGATTTTTTGTATTATGTTGCTAAAATCTCTTCTAGTATATGTTTTTCCTTTATTTCCAAGAAAAATAGGGGTTTCACGATCAATTGAAAATGGGCATAGTTTTAGATATTCGTCAATTTTTTCTATCACAACTGGTAGTATAGGAACCATTCTTTGTTTTTTACCCTTACCACTTACAATCAAGGTTTGGTTATTTTCTAGAGCTTTTTTATTGACCGCTAAAGATTCTGAAATACGAAGACCACAACCGTAAATTAAAATAAGCAAAGCTTCATCTCTTTTTATTTTCCACAAGTTCTTGGGATTATTTTTGTAAAGATTTTTTATTTCTTCTAATATCCTTTTTATATCAATTTCATCAACTGCCTTTGGTAGTGATTTAGCAATTTTAGGAGTTTTTAGCTTTTTAATTTCTTGGTTATTTAGTAGTGAATTTTCGTTGCAGAATTTAAAAAAAGATCTAAGACTTGAAACCGCTCTAGCATTAGAGGAGTTATCGTGATTTTCTATTCTTGAAGAAAGCCAACTTCGGAAATAACGAATATTTAAATTTTCTAAATCATTTTTCTCTAAAGTTTTTTCTTTTAATTTAAAAAGAAAATCAAGAAAGTAGAAAATATCAATTTTATAAGAATTTAGAGTATGATTGGAATATCTTTTTTCGGACGATAAAAATCTAAAAAACTTATCAGTCAAAAAAATAACTTCCTCATTGCACTTATTATGAATTGATATGGCTTTAGACATCAAACTTAATTTTAATTTTATGAAAGAAATATCCAAAATATTCTTTGCTATTTTTATTTTTACAAATGTTATTTGTCAAAAATCTTTTGCTGAAAACACGCTTATTTGGAACAGTTCTGAAGGTTTGAAAAGAATTGAACAAAGTAAATATAAAAACGACTTTTATCAACTAATTAACTATTATCAACCGCAAAATAATCCCCTTTTTTGCAGTATTGCAACTGGAACAATTTTTTTAAATGCCTTTTATCAAAATTCTGAAATTGAAAGTCAGAAAGAGAATGAAGTGAAAAAACCACAATTTGAAGGTGGAGAGGTTTTAGAATTTCATTCTTACTCACAACAAAGTTTTTTAAATGAAAAAACTGATAAAATAAAAAAGCGCGAAATGATTCAGTTAAAAGAACCAGTTAAAATAAAAGAAGGAAAAAATATATATGATGCTGGTTTAACTTTATCAGAATTTGCACAAATCTTATCAAGAATTTATTCTCTTAAAGTTACTATTAATTATGCTGATGAAAATGATGAAGAAGCCTTGAATGAATTTCGTGATAACCTCAAGAAATATTTGTCTGATAGCAAAACTTTTATAGCAGTAAATTTTGATGGTAAAGTACTAGGAAAAAACACGCAAGGACACATTTCTCCAATTGCAGCGTATGATGAAAATTCAGACTCAATTTTAGTTCTTGATGTAGCATTGCATAAAAATTTATGGTATTGGGTTTCAACAAATAAACTATATGAAGCCATGAACACAAAAGACGGAGAAAGTTTTAGGGGATATGTTCTTGTAAGGAAGTAATTTCCGTAAACAAAAATTATAAATTTCTTTTAAAACACCAAATGTTAAATGCTTTTGAAAATTTAAATAATCCACAAAAAGAAGCGGTACTTAATACTCAAGGACCGCTTCTTGTTTTAGCTGGTGCCGGAACTGGTAAAACTAAAGTTTTAACTTCCAGAATAATTCATATCGTTAATTCCTATCTTGCATCTCCTTTACAAATTTTGGCAGTAACTTTTACTAATAAAGCTGCTGCTGAGATGCGTAAAAGAATAGGTGAGGTTATAGGCGATCAAGTTAATAACTTGTGGATTGGAACTTTTCACTCAATTGCATCAAGAATTTTGCGTCGTCATCCTGAAATTGTTGGACTTAGAAATGACTTTATAATTATTGATGATGATGATCAGAATCGTTTATTAAAACAAATCTTATCAGACTTTAATATTGATTCTAAGCAGTTTTCTCCAAAGTTTTACTTAAACAAAATTTCTCGTTTAAAAGATAAATTTATTTCTCCAGCAGCTCTTGATTCTGGCTTTGATGTATCTTTGCCAAAGTTAAAGGAAGTTTATGAAACCTATCAAAATCGTTTAAAATCAATGAATGCTGCCGATTTTGGAGATTTACTCTGCTACAACTTGGAAATTTTTAATAAAGCTCCAGAAATATTATCTTATTATCAAGATAAATTTCGTTATGTTCTAGTTGATGAGTATCAAGATACAAATGGTAGTCAATATCAATGGCTTCTGAAACTTTCCGCAAACCATAGAAATATCTGCTGTGTTGGTGATGACGATCAATCAATTTATAGTTGGCGTGGTGCAGATATTGCAAATATTTTACGTTTTGAAAAAGATTTCAAAGATGCTCAAGTTATTAGACTAGAACAAAACTATCGTTCTAGTTCAAACATATTGAAAGCTGCTGATTCAGTTATTTCAAATAATAAAGAACGTCATGGAAAAACCCTTTGGACTGACCAAAAAAGTGGACAAAGAGTTAAGCTTATTTCTTTTGCTGATGATAGAATGGAAGCTCAAAATATTTGTTCTATTATTCGACAGTTAAGTGTCACTGGGGTTAAGTTAAGTAATATTGCAATATTGGTAAGAGCTGGTTACCAAACCCGTTCTTTTGAAGAATCTTTTATGCAAAATTCGCTTCCTTATCGTGTTATTGGAGGTTTAAAATTTTATGATCGGTTGGAAATTAGAGATGCAATTGCTTACCTAAGAGTTGTTGCAAATCCTGACGATGATTTGGCATTAAATAGAATTATTAACGTTCCAAAAAGAGGTGTTGGAGATACAACAATCAGCTCCCTTTATGAAAAATCTAAAATATCTGGAGTGTCTTTATTCAAAACGATTAAAAACTCAATTCAACAAGGAGAACTAAAAGGTAAGTCAAAAGATTCGCTAAAGTCGTTTGTTGATTTTATGGATAAGTGGCATGGAATGTTAGATAGTGTGAAACTTTCTGAACTTGCTGAAGTTGTGATGCGAGAATCTGGTTATATAGAAATGTGGCGTAGTGAGAATACTCTAGAAGCTCAAGGTAGAATTGAAAATATTCAAGAATTTGTCAGAAGTTTAGAAGATTTTTCATCACTCATTGAGTTTTTAGAATATGTAGCTCTTCTTGAAGCAAGAGAAGACAAATCAAATCAAGAATCTGTTAGTATAATGACAATTCATGCTGCAAAAGGATTGGAATTTGAAGCAGTATTTATCCCTGGTCTTGAAGATGGAATATTCCCAAGTTCAAGATCAATCGAAGAAAAAGGCGGATTGGAAGAGGAAAGAAGACTGCTTTACGTTGCAATTACTCGTGCGAGAAAAAACTTATTTTTAAGCTATGCAAAAAGTCGTTTTATCTTTGGTGATTATCAAATGGCTCTTCCTTCAAGGTTTATAAAAGAACTGCCAGAAGATGAAGTTGATTTTGAAGATAAAAATATGAATGCTGGTTATGGTTTTAATGTAAATTCAAGTTTCAGTAGTTATTCTAAAACTTATTCTAATTCTAGTTTGAGTAAGAATAATAATTTTAGCTCTACAAAAATATCTAATTTCTCAGATCAAAAACAAAAATCAGAAAACTCAGTTCTTCATAAAAGAGTGTTTCATCAGAAATTTGGTTATGGAAAAGTTATTTCAATTGATGGTAATAAGTTGGAAATTCAGTTTGAAAAAACTGGTACCAAAACTGTAATGAAGGAATTTGTCACTTTGGCTTAAATTATATTCTTTGTAAAAGAAGTTGAAACGACGAAGTCGTGACGGAGGATTTAAAAAAGTTTTAAAAAAAAATTTCCCTGAGTACTTATTAATATTACTTTATCGCCTTCTTCATTTTCTTAATTACATTCCCAAGTCCATCAAAAATTGCTTCTCCAATTAAAAAGTGACCAATATTTAGCTCGGCAATTTGGGGCAATTTGGCAATAATTTTTGCAGTGTCATAATTTAACCCGTGTCCAGCATGGCATTCTAAACCAATTTCTTCACAAAGCTTGGCACATTTCTTTATTTTTAGAAATTCTTTTTTTTGTTTTTCTCCAGTTTTGTGACAAAATTTTCCAGTGTGAATTTCAACTATATCAGCTCCAATTTCTTTTGATTTTCTAATTTGAATGTCGTTGGCGTCAACAAAAAGAGAAACTCTAATTTTTCTTGATTTAATTTTTTTTATCATCGGTCGTAAAGTTTTTTCACTCTTTACAACGTCAAGTCCACCTTCTGTAGTAATTTCTTGTCTTTTTTCTGGTACAATACAAACAGCATTGGGTTTGGTTTTTAAAGCAATCTCAAGCATTTCTTTAGTTGCTGCCATTTCCAAATTTATAGGTAGTTTAATTTCTTTTTTTAACCTTTTTAAATCTTCATCACGAATGTGTCTTCTGTCTTCACGCAAGTGAATTGTAATGCCATCAGCTCCACTTTTTTGAGCTAAAATTGCAGCTGATACAGGATCTGGATGAATTCCACCTCTTGCATTTCTTATTGTTGCAACATGATCTATGTTAACCCCAAGTCTTATTTTGGTTTTTTTATTCTTAGTCATTTTTGATAAACTAATTATTTATTTTTTGAATTTTTTTTTCGTAAAAAACTAAAAACGATAAATAACAAACGCAACCTAAAATTATAGTAATTGGAAAACCATAAGCGTTAAATATTTTCATTAAAAAACCACAAAGTAAAGTTCCAGACAAAGCTCCACAAGATCCAATTAGCTGAAAAGTTGCGTTTGCGGCAACTAATTTTTCTTTGCGATAATCTTCGTTAATTACTTTAAATACCGAAACGTAAATTAGTGCAATTGCAATTCCAAAGAAAAAGTAAGATATAAGTAAGAAAATATAATATTTTTTGAAGAATATAATTCCAATGAAACAGATTAGCGCACCCAAAAATCCGCAATTTATTAATTTATAAGGATCCCATTTTTTTAAAGCAAAGCCAACCCATAAATCAAAAAAAGCGCTTGTCATATAAGCGCTTATTAAAAGCCCAGCAATCTCACTTTTAAGTCCAATTCCAATTCCAAAAATTACTGTAAATGAAAAACAAAGGTAAATTTGAAAATCAACGAAAAACCTTGCTAAAAAAGCTCTAGGGTTATTTTTAAAAAATTGTAATAAACCAATTCTTTCAGAAGTTATTTTAGGTTGTCTGGTATTAAGCAACGGTTTTAAACAAAAATAAGATCCAATCACAAAAATAGACGCAATTACAAAGCTCAAGTAATTAGAAGATCCTAATATTTTTACAATCAAAGGTCCAAAAGCAATTCCAACTGAAGCGCCAGTACTTAAGATTCCAAGAGCAATTCCACGTCTTTCGTTGTTAACTAAAATATTGAGCCAAGATTGTCTTGTAATTACTTGCATGAACCATAAATTGCCCATCAAAAAGACTAAAAAAATCCATAAAAATAAATTCTGATAAAAATAAGATATTAAAATAATTGAAGCATAAGAAAAGGAAGCAATTTTTAAAACTTCTGTAATTGTTAATTTGGCAACTATTCGGCTAATTAGAAAAGACATGATGATATTGCCTGCAATATCAAAAGTAAAAGCAAGACCAATATTTGAAGAATCAACGTTATTTTTGTTAAGTAAGGCAGGAAAAGTAACTATATTTATTCCATTTGCTATCGCAAATAAAAATATACTTAGAAACAGTAAGTTTACTTCGCGAGGGAAAGACAATTCTTTTAAAACTTTTTGCACTTTTATTGATTTAGTTTGTTGAAAAGATGTTTCTCTGGGTTTAATTTAAATCGAAGTTATAATCCATAAAATTAATTATACACTTAACTTATCTGATTCACAATGGTTCAGCAAAATTCTAAAACTCCTCTTCTCGATAAAGTTAATATTCCCATTGATTTGAGAAATTTTTCTTTAGATGAATTAAAACAGCTTGCTGAAGAGCTAAGATATGAAACGATCTCTTCAGTTTCTAAAACCGGTGGACATTTAGGAGCTGGACTTGGAGTTGTTGAACTTACATGTGCATTACATTATGTTTTTGACACTCCTAATGATAAACTAATTTGGGATGTTGGCCACCAAGCTTATCCTCACAAAATTTTGACTGGCAGAAGAAATAAAATGACTACAATCCGTCAAGCAAATGGATTGGCAGGATTTACCAGAAGAGCGGAAAGTGAATATGATCCATTTGGTGCGGGTCATAGTTCAACTTCAATTTCAGCAGCTCTTGGAATGGCTGTTGCAAAAAACTTTAAACAAGAAAAATCAAATGTTATTGCTGTTATAGGTGATGGATCAATTTCTGCTGGTATGGCTTATGAAGCAATGAATAATGCAGGAGCATTGGAAGAAAAATTATTTAATAATAATCGTTTAATAGTAATTCTAAATGATAATGATATGTCAATTGCACCTCCAACAGGTGCAATGTCGCACTATCTTTCTCGTCTTGCTTCTTCAAAGTCATATTTAAAAATTCGTGATTTTTACAAAAAAGTATCACATAAACTTCCAGATAAAATCTCTTATTTTCCCCGTAAATTTGAAAAAGCCGCTAAAGAATGGTGGATGGGTGGCAATATATTTGAAGAAATGGGTTTTTATTATGTTGGACCAATTGATGGTCACAACTTAGACATATTAGTGCCAATTTTGCAAAATATTCGTGATAATAATTCAAGTGATCCAATTTTAATTCACTGCGTTACACAAAAAGGTCGTGGTTATGTTGATACAATGGCCAGTAATGATAAACTTCATGCTGTTTCTAAATTTAATCATGAAACTGGAGAACAAGAAAGATCAGTTTCTAAATATCCAAGTTATTCCAAAATATTTGGTAAACATCTAACTGAATTAGCAAAAAAAGATGAAAAGATTTTAGCAATTACAGCTGCAATGCCAACCGGAACTGGTTTGGATATATTTTCTAAAGATTTTCCAAAAAGAATTTTTGATGTTGGAATTGCTGAACAACATGCTGTCACTTTTTCTGCAGGTTTGGCTTGCGAAAATTTAAAGCCATATGTGGCAATTTACTCCACTTTCTTACAAAGAGGTTATGACCAAGTTGTTCACGATGTAGCAATACAAAATCTTCCTGTTCGTTTTGCAATCGATCGCGCAGGTTTTGTTGGTGCTGATGGACCGACTCATGCTGGTTCTTTTGACATTGCTTACTTAATTAATTTGCCAAACTTTATTTTAATGGCGGCATCAGATGGACAAGAACTTGTTAAAATGATTAATACCGCAAATGAAATTAATCATTGTCCAAGTGCTTTTAGATTTCCTCGTGGTGAAGCTAATTTTGAGATTAATTTTGAAGATAACGAAGTTCTAGAAATAGGAAAGGGTAGGATAATTCAAGAAGGAACTAAAGTTGCTATTATTTCTTATGGTGCAATTCTATCAAATGTTGTTGATGCAGCAAAAATTTTAGAAAATGAAGCCAATCTAAAAATAACTATAATTGACGCTCGTTTTGCTAAACCTTTTGATGAAGATTTGGTGACTAAAGCTGCCAAAAATCATGATATATTAATTACTATTGAAGAAGGAGCTTCGGGTGGTTTTGGTTCAGTTATTTCACAATTTTTGTTGGATAAAGGTTTGCTTGATACTTCAGATTTAAAGTTTCGTTCACTTTTTATGGCTGATAAGTTTATTGAACAAAATAAAATTTCAGAAATGCAAGAAGAATCAGGAATCGGTGTGCAAAATATTGTGAAAACAGTACTAAGTTTAATTTAAATTTTCCAAAGGTATTTTTTACTAATTTTTTTTGAAGTTAAAATATATTTTTCAATGTCGCAAAATTCTCCTTTATCAGATTTAATGCGTCCTAAAATCCTAGATGAAATTATTGGACAAGATCATCTTTTTGGAGAAATTGGAATTTTGTCAGCAATAAAAAATTCTAAATCTGTTCCATCGATGATTTTATGGGGACCATCTGGGGTTGGAAAGACAACAATTGCTAAAGCTTTAGCAAAAATTGTTGACGCTGAATTTGTCACAATATCTGCAATCAGTTCAGGAGCCTCAGAAATAAGAAAAGTTATAGAAAAAGCTGCTAAAAAAATACCTAATGTTTCAGATTCTCTGTTTCAATCTGAAATAGAAAATTCAGATTTTGAAAAAAAAGATCCTAATTATTCTAAAAAAAAATCATCAACTATTTTAATGGTTGATGAAATTCACCATTTTAACAAAACTCAGCAAGACTTATTTTTGCCTGCAATTGAAGATGGAACAATAATATTAATTGGTACAACAACTGAAAATCCTTCTTTTCATTTAAACTCTGCTTTATTATCACGATCCAGAGTTGTGACTCTTAATTCTTTAAATGAAAAAGCTTTGGAAAAAATCATACAAAGAGTTGAGTCGTATTTAAATAAAAAAATTCCCCTTACAAATGAAGCCCGCCAAAAATTAATTGAGCTTTCTTGCGGTGATGCACGATACTTAATTAATGCTTGTGAAGAACTGCTTTCTTATAAATTACATAATGTGATTTCAATTGATGATTTATTGCAAATAATCACAAAAAGAGCAGCACATTTTGATAAAAAAGGTGATTTCCATTATGGTTTGATAAGTGCTTTTCATAAAGCCTTAAGAGGTTCAGATGTTAATGCAGCTCTGTATTACTTGGCCAGAATGTTACAAGCAAAAGAAGATCCATATTATATTTTGCGTAGGTTAGCAAGATTTGCCACAGAGGATATAGGTCTTGCAGATCCAAATGCTTTGTTGCAAGTTATGGCAGCAAAAGAAAATTATGAATTTTTAGGAAGTCCAGAAGGCGATTATGCTCTTAGTCATGCTACAATTTACTGCGCAACAGCTCCTAAATCAAACGCATCTTATTTAGCTCATAAATCTGCAGTTGAAATTGCTGATGCCACAACAAATCTAATGCCACCAAAAAATATCTTAAACGCTCCAACTAAAATGATGAAAGAAGAAGGTTTTGGAGAAAGATATATTTATGATCATGATACTATTGATTGTTTTTCCGGTCAGGAATTTTTTCCTAAAGAACTTATAAAAAATTCACGTCCAGAATTTTTTAAACCAAATGAAAGAGGTTTTGAAAGAGAATTAAAAAAACGTTTGAAATATTGGCAAGATTTAAGAATAAAACTAAATTCTTAGTTTACTATTTTTTAAAAGCTGAAAAAAATTGTTTTACCAATATTTGAACTTCTTCTTTCAAGATCAATTAGTTGAAGATTTCTTAAACTTCTGTGACAATTAATGAAATGTAGCGTGCTAATGAAATAGGAGCTGTTTTTGGATTTATATTTTTGACAAGTATCTGATTTTTTTGAGAGCGTTCAAAATATTAAGAAAATAAATCAATATTTTTAATTTTTGATTGCTCTGCTTATCAAGCATTTCTGATCTTTAATGAAGCTAAATAACCTTGAAAAATAAATATTGAATTAAAATTTCATCAACATACATTTCTATATATATTTTAACACACTTTCAGCCAAGTAATTCAAAGCTTGCCAAATAATTCAAACAATCATCTTGAAATATAAAGTATTTAATCTTTCTCAATGTCGAAAAAAAAGAATAATTTTCCAATGTTCTTTCTAAATAGAACAACATTGTTTGTTATTGTACCAATAATATGCTTCTTTTCCTATTTTGTTTTGGTAAAGCCTCAACAATCTATGGCTGTAAAAGATAAAGCTACTGATTCTGTTGTGCAAAATGCTAATGTTATCACTATAAAAACCCAAGAAGTTCAAATTACCAAAGAAATTCCGGGAAGGGTTTTTGCTTACAAAATGTCAGAAATTCGTCCACAAGTAAGTGGCATAATTGTAAAACAACTTTTTACAGAAGGAGGTTTTGTTAAGAAGGGTCAACAATTATACCAAGTTGATCCAGCAATATATCAATCTGACTATTCTTCGTCTCTTGTAAATTTAGAATCTGCAAGAGCAAAAAGAGAACGTTATCAAACTCTGCTTGCTGAAAATGCAGTAAGTAAGCAAGAATATGATGAAGTTTCTGCAGTATATGCAGCAGCTGAAGCTCAGTATCAAAAATCAAAAGCTAATTTGAATTACAGTAAAATATTGGCACCAATTTCTGGTTATATAGGAAAGTCAAACTTAACTGAAGGATCTTTGGTAACTGCAGGACAAACGGAAGTTTTGGCGACAATATCCCAACTTGATCCAATATATGTTGATATAATGCAACCTTCAAAAGAAGTTATTAAAATTGATGCACAACAAGAAATTAAAGTCGGATTGGTTTTTGAAGATTCAGAAGAAATGTTTGGAGTTTTGAAGTTTTCAGAAGTTTTTTCTGATTCTTCAACTGATTCTATGCGTCTAAGAGCTTTATTTTCTAATCAAAATAAAAGATTATTGCCAGGAATGTTTGTGACTGCAAAACTTTATTTAAAACCAGTAAATAAAATAACAATTCCGCAAAGAATATCTACTCGTAATGTTGATGGTACTCTAACAGTTTGGGTTGTTGAAAAAGATAATTTGGCAAAACAAAGAGTTATTAAAGCAAGTGGAGCTTTTAAAGACCAATGGATTATATCTGAAGGTCTAAATGATGGAGAAATGGTTGTTTTTGACGGTTTCCAAAAAATGTTTGATGGAATGAAAGTAAATCCGATTTTAATCGACCAAGATGGTAAATCAGAAACAGAAAAATATGACTCTACAATTAATAACAAGGCTGAAGACAAAAAAGAAAAAGAGAAAAATAACTAAAATTCATGTCTAATTTTTTTATTAACAGACCAATATTTGCTTGGGTAATTGCCATTGTTATTATGATGTCTGGTTTATTGGCTTTACGTAAAATGCCAATTGAACAATATCCAAATATTGCTCCACCTACTGTATCCATTTCAACTTCAATGCCAGGAGCATCTGCTGAAACTTTGGAAAATAGCGTTACTCAGGTTATAGAGCAAAGTCTTACAGGTATTGACTCTTTACGTTATTTTACTGGCAGTAGTGACTCTGATGGTAACGTTTCAATTTCTCTTACTTTTGAGCCAAAAACAAATCCAAATATTGCGCAAGTTCAAGTTCAAAATAAGTTGCAGGCAGCTATGCCACTTTTACCACAAGAAGTTCAACAACAAGGTGTAAGAGTTAATAAATCAAATAATAACTTTTTGTTAGTGATTGGTTTATATTCAGAAGATGATACTGTCAGTGAAGCTGAGTTGGGTGATATTTTGTTGTCCGACATGAAAGATGCTATTGCAAGAATTAATGGTGTTGGAAACGTTAATATTTTTGGTAATCCTCGTGCTATGAGAATTTGGCTTAATCCAAATAAATTGGTAAGTTATAATCTTTCCACGTCAGAAGTTATATCTTCAATAAAAGCTCAAAACTCAGACGTTTCTGCTGGACAGTTAGGTGGACTTCCTGCAGTTGAAGGACAACAACTTAACGCAACCGTTACATCTCAATCAAAGTTAAAAACAGTTGTTGATTTTGAGAAAATAATTCTAAAAGCAAACAACAATGGAGCCCAAGTTTATTTAAAAGATGTCGCAAATATTGAACTTGGATCTCAAAGTTATAGTACTAAAGCAAGATACAAAAGACATCCAGCTTCAGGAATGGCTGTGATTCTAGCAAGTGGTGCTAATGCTTTAGAAACTGCAAAGAATGTAAAAGCAAAAGTTGAGGAAATGAGAAAATTTTTGCCAAAAAGCGTTAAAGTTATTTATCCATATGATTCTACACCATTTATCAAACTTTCTATCAAAGGTGTTGTTGAAACTTTGATAGAGGCTGTAATTTTAGTGTTTTTGGTAATGTTACTGTTCTTGCAAAATTTTAGAGCAACTTTAGTTCCAACAATTGCAGTTCCAGTTGTATTACTTGGAACTTTAGCGATATTATTTTCTCTTGGTTTTACAATTAATACTTTAACCATGTTTGCCATGGTTTTGGCGATTGGTTTATTGGTTGATGACGCAATTGTTGTTGTTGAAAACGTCGAAAGAATTATGCATGAGGAAGGATTATCTCCAATTGAGGCAACTAAAAAATCAATGTCTCAAATTACAGGAGCTTTGGTTGGTATTGCTATGGTATTGTCTGCAGTTTTTGTTCCGATGGCTTTTTTTGGTGGTTCGGCTGGAGCAATTTATCGTCAGTTTTCTGTTACAATAGTTTCAGCAATGGTTTTATCAGTTTTGGTTGCTTTGATTTTATCCCCTTCTTTATGTGCTACTATTCTAAGGCCAATTGATAAAAACCATTCTTTATCAAATAATAGATTTGTAAATTTCTTTAATATTTTCTTAGATAAAGGCAGAAATTTTTATATTTGGGGATCAAGCTCAATAATCAAAAAAATAGTTAGGTTTCTTGCTGTATATGTTGTAATGGTTGGTGGTTTAGTATTCTTGTTTATGCGAATGCCAACTTCTTTTTTGCCAACTGAGGATCAGGGAATGATGTATTTGATGGTAAATACACCAAGTGGATCAACCCTTGAAAGAACAATTGAAAGTTTAGAAAAAGTTGAAGACTATTTCTTAGAAAAAGAAAAAGAAAATGTAGAGCATTTATTTACAGTTGCAGGTTTTAGTTTTGCAGGTAGAGCACAAAATGCTGGTTTTGGTTTTATTGGTTTGAAAGACTGGAGTGAAAGAACAAGATCAGATCAAACTGTATCTTCAATTTCCGGTAGGGCAATGAAAGCTTTAAGTCAGCTAAAAGATGCTTTTGTATTTACATTTTTTCCTCCACCAATTCGTGAACTTGGTAACGCTTCTGGTTTTGATATGCAACTTCTTGATCGTAGCGGTATTGGTCATTCTGGTTTAATGATGGCTCGTAATCAATTACTTGGAATGGCTTCAAAAAATCCTTTACTGGTTGGTGTTAGACCTAACGGTTTAAATGATGTTGCACAGTTTAAAATTGACATTGATTATGAAAAAGCTGCCACACTAGGAATCATAATTTCTGATATAAATCAGACATTGCAATCTGCTTGGGGTTCTTCTTATGTTAATGACTTTATTGATAAAGGAAGAATTAAGAAAGTTTACTTACAATCTGATGCAAAATATCGTATGATGCCAGATGACTTAGCCAAATGGTATGTAAAAAATAAAAATGGAGAAATGATTTCTTTTGCAAGTTTTGCTTCTGCTCATTGGACTTATGGTTCACCAAAACTTGAAAGATTTAATGGTGCTTCTTCAATTAATATTCAAGGAGCTCCTGTTTCCGGAGTCAGCTCTGGTGTTGCAATTGCAGAAATGGAAAGAATGGTTAAAGAAATTAAAGGTGTTGATTTTACATGGTCAGGAATTTCATATGAAGAAAAAACTTCTGGTTCGCAAACAATTACTCTTTATCTGGTTTCTTTATTGGTTGTCTTTCTTTCTCTAGCAGCACTTTATGAAAGTTGGTCAATTCCTTTCTCTGTGATAATGGCAGTACCATTTGGAATTATTGGAGCTTTGCTATTTTCAAGTTTTTTTGGTATGAGTAACGATGTTTATTTTCAAGTTGGTTTATTAACTACAATTGGATTATCAGCTAAAAATGCAATTCTGATTATTGAATTTGCAGAAAGTTTACATGAACAAGGAGTTGAAATTGTTGAGGCAGTTTTAACAGCCACTAAACAAAGATTTAGGCCAATTATTATGACTTCAATGGCTTTTATGCTTGGAATTACTCCTCTTGCGATTGCAACTGGTGCTGGTTCAGCAAGTCAAAGAGCAATTGGTATTGGTGTTATGGGTGGTATGTTTTCAGCAACTTTTATTGCTACTTTGTTCGTTCCAATGTTTTACGTTTTGGTAAGAAGAATTTCTTCAAAGCTAAGCTCTAAAAAAAGTTAAGAGTGAATTTTATGAATTTAAAAACAGCAATAAAAGTTATAATAAGCTTTGTTTTGATAAGCTCTTGTAGTTTAGATCCAAAATATAAAACACCTGAAATTGATCTTCCTTTTTCCGAGGCTGATAAGTCAAAAAAACAAATTTCTTTAGTTTCATGGGAAGAGTTTTTTGAATCTTCAGAACTGCAGAAAGTTATTAAACTTGCTTTGGAAAATAATCGTGATTTGAAAATTTCTGCACTAAACATTGAATCTGCATGGACAATTCATGGTTCTCAAAGAGCAAATTTATTGCCAAATATCTCTGTTGTTGCAAGTAAAACTATGCAAAAAGCGCCAAGTGCATTTGCTGCTTTTACTCCTAAACAACAATTTCGTGCAAATCTTGTTTTAACTTCATATGAAATTGATTTTTTTGGAAGATTAAGAAGTTTGAAGAAATCGGCATTGGAAGACTATTTGGCCACAAAAGAAGCTAATAACGTTGTAAAAATTTCTTTAATTTCTGAAGTTGCAAATAGTTACATTCAGCTATTAGCCGATTTGAGTAATTTAAAGTTTTCAGAAGAAGCTTTAGAACTTCAAAATAAAAAATTTCAGCTTATTGAAAAAAGATATAATAATGGCATTGATTCACCAACTGTATTTTTTAATGCAAAATCAAATCTTGAAAATGCAAGATCAAGTAATGAAACTTATAAAAAATTAGTTGCTCAAGACAAAAATGCTTTGATGCTTTTGATTGGTATTTTTGATGAAAAATTATTACCAATAGAACTTCAGATTGATAATGTTAAAATCAACGAATCTTTACTTGATTTTGTTACATCAAAAAACTTGCTTCTAAGACCAGATGTGAAAAAAGCAGAACATGATTTAAAGAGTGCTAATGCTAATATTGGAGCAGCAAGAGCAGCATTTTTCCCTTCAATTACCCTAACAGGAAATCAGGGTTATAATTCAAGAGAATTAAAAACATTGTTTGACAACCCATCAAGAACTTTTAGTCCTCAAGTTAATTTGCCTATTTTTAATGGTGGTTCTCAATACTACAGTCTAAAAAATGCTAATCTTCAAAAAAAGATAGAAATTATTAATTATGAAAAAGCAATTCAGACTGCTTTTAGTGAGACTCTAGATCAGCTATCAGAAAGACAAGCACTTGAAAGCCAGTTGAAGTCAGCAGATGAATCTTTGAAATCAATTGCAAAAATTTCGGAAATTTCAGATTTAAAACTACAACTTGGAGCTATTAACTCATTGTCTGATATTGATGCAAAGTTAAATATGCTGTCAAATAAACAAAGTAGAACAAACGTTAAAAAAGATTACATTGCTAACCTAATTACATTGTACAAGGTTATGGGTGGTGGAAGTGAGATAGAATATAAATAATTTACAATTTTTGTTCTTGCGGTGGCTTTAATTTATTCCTAATCTTTAAAATATAAAAGATATAGGAATAAATTTTCTTATAGATTACATTTCCTTCATCAATTTATAGGTAATGCTGTCGTTTAAAGCTCTAAAAGAAGCATCTACAATATTTTCTGAAACTCCAATAGTTGTCCACTTATTTTCTTTGTCATCGCTTGATTCGATTTGAACACGAGTGATTGCTTGAGTCCCATCAGATGGTGTTAAAATTCTAACTTTATAATCAGTCAAGCGTACATTCTTCAAAGATGGATACTTTCTTGAAAGAGCTTTTCTTAAAGCTTTGTCTAAAGCATTGACTGGACCATTTCCTTCTGCAACGGATAATGTTATTTTATTGCCAATTTTTATTTTAATTGTTGCTTCTGCAACTGTTACAATTTTTCCTTTAGAATCATATTTTCTTTCATCCAGAACCCTAAATCCAACTAGGTCAAAGAAATTTGGAACTGTTGAAAGAGATTTTTTGGCAAGAATTTCAAAGCTGGCATCAGCTGCATCATAAGCATAGCCCTTGGCTTCTAATTCTTTGACTTGATTAACTAGATTAGCAATTTGACTAGTTTTTATTTCGTCCTTTAACTCAATTCCAATTTCTTTTAGACGACTTATAATATTAGAGCGTCCAGCTTGATCTGAAATCATGATTTGTCTATGATTTCCAACCTTTTCTGGTGGAACATGTTCGTAAGAATTTGGATTCTTTGTAACTGCAGAAACGTGAAGACCGCCTTTATGAGCAAAGGCATATTTACCAACGTAAGGTGCAAATTTGTCACGTTCTTTGTTTAGTAAATCATCAAGAAAATTAGAAACATGAACTAAGTTTTTTAACTGATTTTCATTAATTCCAACATCAAAACCCATTTTTAAACACAAGGTTGGAATAATGCTGATCAAATTAGCATTTCCGCAACGTTCACCAAGTCCATTAACTGTTCCTTGAATTTGTCTAACTCCATTTTCAACTGCAACCAAAGAGTTGGCAACAGCATTACCAGTATCGTTATGACAGTGTATTCCAAGATTTTCACCGGGAATATGTTTTGTTACTTCTTTTACAATTTTAGAGATTTCACTTGGTAATGTTCCGCCGTTAGTGTCGCAAAGGATTATCCATCTTGCACCAGATTCAAAAGCTGTTTTGATTGACTTGAGAGCAAATTTTGGATTTGCTTTGTATCCATCAAAAAAATGTTCAGCGTCAAACATAGCTTCTTTTTTCTTCTTCACAATATGTTTTATAGAGTCAGAAATCATATCTAAATTTTCTGCTTCAGAGACGTGAAGAGCATTTTTGAGATGAAAATCCCAAGTTTTTCCAACAATACAAACAGATTTTGTATCACTATTAATCAAGGCATTTAAACCTGCGTCATTAGCAGCTGAAATACCGCTTCTTTTTGTCATTCCAAAAGCTGAAAATTTTGACTTTTTTAGTTTTGGTAGATTCGAAAAAAACTCATCATCAGTTGGATTAGCTCCTGGCCATCCTCCTTCAACATAGTCAATTCCAAGAGAGTCTATAATTTTTGCAATTTCAATTTTGTCGCGTACTCCGAAATTAACAGTGCTTGTTTGTGCACCATCTCTTAGAGTTGAATCATATAAATAAACACGAGGTTTTTTTTTCATAACTATCTAACTAAAATTACAGCCATTCCAGAAACGGCAAACAAAAACGATAAAGTCCAGAATCTACCTACAACTTGTTTTTCACTCCAACCTAGTTTTTCAAAATGATGATGAATTGGAGCCATTAAAAAAACTCTCTTTTTGTGAATTTTGTAAGAACCAACCTGTAATATAACAGAAGTTGCTTCAATCACAAATAAAAGCGAAATAATAAAAAAGACTAACTCTTGTTTAACTATAATTGCTATTAAACCAATTACCGAACCAATTGCAAGACTACCAACATCGCCCATAAAGATTTTTGCTGGTTTTAAATTAAAAGTTAAGAATGCTAAAATACTACCAATTAATGCGAAACAGAAAGGTATTAGCTCTTGAGCTTTAAAACTAATGTAAGGAATTCTTAAATTGCCTGCAAGATTTTGATTAGCAGTTATAAAAATTAGAAAAATTAAGCAAACTAAGTTTATTATCAAAGGGATACTTACCAAACCATCAAGTCCATCAGTTAAATTAACAGCATTTGAAGATCCAACAATAACAAAAGTTATAAATATTATAAATAAAACCATATTTAATTTAAGCCAATTATTTTCACCAAAAGGTAAAAATATTTTACTCTCTAAATAGTTGGTATCTGTGTATCCAAGCCATAAAAATACAGCTCCAATTAAAGCAAACTGAATTACTATTTTATATATTCCTCGAAACCCATTGGGATTTTTATAAATTACTTTCATCAGATCGTCTGTAAGACCTATTAGAGAAAATGATATAAAAACAAGAAGTGCAATCCAGATGAAAGAATTTGCAAGATCAAGAAAAACTAGAGATGAAATTACTGTGGCAAGAATAATAAAAATTCCTCCCATAGTTGGAGTTTTTTTCTTACTTTCAATATGAGTTTGCGGACCGTCATTTCTGATTGGTTGGAAAAAATCAGATCTATTGTTTATAAATTTTATATAACTTTTTGTACTAAAAAAACCAATTACGTAGGAAAAAATAAGACAAAATAAGCTCTTAATCCATAAATTAGAAAAGATTGTTAAACTGGTGAGCATAGATTTTTTTATTAAAATTTATTTTTTGCTTTATTGAAAAAATTAAATCAGTGAAGGTTTGTAGAAATTTCCGGATTTAATTTTGTGACTAAAACTTCCATTTTTGTTCCACGAGAGCCTTTTATATATAAAATGTCCCCATCTTCCAAGAAATTTTTTATTTCAAGAGCTGCATCTGAAGAATTATCAAAAGTTTTAAAACAATTTTTTGGTAACTTTTTAGCTGCTTTAGTCATATTTTCGCCAACTAGTACGGCAAAATCAACGCCAAGCTCTTTAAGATAATTGGTTACTTCTTCGTGTAATTCAAGTGATTTTTCTCCTAACTCTAACATTTCACCAAGTGCAGTTATTACTCTTTTTTTATTAAGGGAGTTTTTTAAAGTTAAAGCATGATCAATTCCAGCTTTGATTGATAAAGCGCTGGCATTGTAGGTATCATCAATTAAAACTATTTTTTTATTATCAACTGTTATTTCGCTAATTTTTCCTCTACCAGCAGTGCTTTTAATTTCTTTAAATCTTTCCAATGCTTTTTCAATATTATTTCCAACTAAATCAAGCGCTGCAAGAACAATAACTGAATTAAAAATTGTTGCTTTATGAGAAGTCGAAATTTGATAAGAAATTTTAATATTTTTGGCAGTTTTGGCTTTAACTTCTGATAAATTATAGTCTTTTATAACGCTTTCTAAAACTTGATAATTCCCACCAATTTCTCCAAAGGAATATATGTTTTCTTCTTTAATTTGAAAATATTGAGCTTTTTTTCTTAAAAAATCGTAATGTTTATTGTCAAAATTGATAAGAATTTTTCCAAAATTTTTATCAAGACCAGCAAAAATTTCTGATTTAGCAATTGCAATTTCTTGTTCGTTTTTAAAGTTTTCTATATGAACTGGACCAACATTAGTAATGATTGCAAGATGAGGTCTTGCCAATTCTGATAAAGGACCAATTTCTCCTAAATGATTCATCCCCATTTCAAAAATTCCAAAGTCATGGTTTTTAGGAAAATTGCACAAAGTAAGGGGCAGCCCAATATGATTGTTTAAATTGCCAGTGGTGGCGTAAGTCTTTCCTTGTAATTCGAAAGCATTTTTTAACATCTCTTTAGTTCCTGTTTTTCCAACTGAACCGGTAATTGCAATAATTTTCCCTTTACTTCTTTGACGAGCAAAAGCAGCTAACTTGTAAAGCGCAATAAAAGTATTTTTTACAAGAATTATATGATTTTTTGAGTTTTTAAATTTATAAAATTCTTCTTCTTTGTGAATTAAAGCAATTTCGCAGCCATTTTCAAAAACTTGGCTTAAAAAATCATGAGCATCATGTTTGTCGCCTTTCAAAGCTATAAATAATTTTGCTTTAGAGACTTTACGGCTGTCTATTACAACTTCATCAATTTCTATTTCATTTAGTATATTGTGCGAGATAACTTCATCTTTTAGAGCATCCAGCAATTCTTGTTTTTTCCAAAGTGTCATTAATTCTCCGTAATTGCGGTTCAATTTTAAAAATTCGTTTTTTTCCGAAGTGTCATTTAATTTTCCGTCATTGCCAACTCGTGCTTTACCATCATTGCAATGAAGGGGAACTTTACGAAACTAACTTCTGAAAAGTCGCAATAATTAATTTTTAATATATTGAGATATTAAAACAATCTCTTCTTCATCAAATCTGGCACCAAATTTTTGAATTATTTTAGATGCTAAAATATTACCAATTTCAGCTGCTTTTTTTAAAGGTAAGTCATTTGATAAAGCGTATAAAAATCCAGCAGCAAATGCATCTCCAGCACCAGTTGTATCAATTAGATTATCAACCTTAATCGCTTTGCTTTCAAAAAATTTGTTATTTTGGAAAATAGCGCAACCTTCTTCTGATCTGGTTATAACTCCAATTAAATCTTTTTTTTGTTTCAAAAATTCTGCAATTTCTGTCATAGAGAATTCTGAACTTGAAATAAGTTCTAAAATCTCTTTTTCATTGGCAAACAAAATGTCTAAATCATTTTGAATTAGTGACAAAAAATCTTTTTTATGACGTGCAACACAGAAAGTGTCAGACAAAGAAAACGCAACTTTAACACCATTTTTTTTGGCAAGATCTATGGCTTTTTTTAAAGACTTAATTGTTTGTTCTCTATCCCACAAATAACCTTCAAGATAAAGAATTTTGGCATCTTTAAATGTTGCTTCGTAAATATCCTGTTCTTCAATTTCTGAGGCGCAACCCAAAAAAGTGCACATTGTTCTTTGTGCATCTGGCGTAACTAAAATAAAAGATGTAGCTGAAGATTTTTGTGAAAAACTATTATTGATAAATCTTGTTTTACTGCTTGAAAGTTGGCTAATAAATTTTTGACCAAATTCGTCATTAGCAACTTTGCCTAAAAATTCACTTTTACACTCAAGCTGCCCCAAAATTGCCATGGTATTTCCAGCTGATCCACCAGAAGTAATTTTCTCACTATCAAGTTTTGATAATTTTTGTGCAATTTCTTCATCAATTAAAGACATTGAAGCTTTTATAAGATTATTCTCTGTTAAAAACTTATCATCAACCTTGCATAAAATATCAACAATTGCGTTTACAATTCCAATTATTTTTTTTGTCATATAATTTATAGTTTTTTTGGATTGCCGAGTCGCGTTTCATGCTCCTCGCAATGATGATTACATTAACTGTCGTTGTGAGGAGTTGACAAATTAACCTCCGTCATTGCGAGCCAAGCAAAGCTTGGCAATCCATAATTCTTACTTCATCAAAATCTTAAAAAACTTTTTCTTGCCAACCGACAGTTCAAACTCGTCAAAATTTGTAATTGTATGATGAATATCCAAAATCGCTTCACCATTAATTTTAACTGCTTTTCCTTCAATTAATTTTTTAGCTGCACCTTTTGATTCGCAAGCACCAATTTCAAAAATAATATCAACCAATTTTTTGGATTTCTCGTTACCTAAAAACACTTCTTTTTCTTCAAAAGCGGCAGAATTTTTAGCAACAAAAATTTCTCGCGCTTTTTGTAAAGCGTCTGAAGCTGCTTTTTCACCATGACAGATTTTGGTTGCTTCAAAAGCCAAAATTTCTTTCGCTTTGTTAATTTGATGAACTTCCATCGCGCCGCTAAAGCGTTCGCTCGATACTCCTAAACAGGAGGATCCCGGTACTAAAACTTCAATTTCTTCAAGCGATAAATCGGTGAAAAGTTTTAAAAATTTCCCAACATCAGCGTCATGAGTGTTTCTGAAATATTGGAAATAGTCAAAAACTGCTAACATATCATTATCAAGCCAAACCGCACCATCAGCAGTTTTGCCCATTTTTTTGCCGTCAGAAGTTGTTAAAAGAGTTGAGGTTAGACCGAAAGCACTTCTTTCTTTTCCATCAACTCTAACTCCCGTGAGATTTGTACTAGAATCAAATATTGCTCCAGCTCTATCAAGAAAATTTGCGACATAAACTCTTCTTGTCAACTCAACTCCATTAACAATATTTCCCCATTGATCTGATCCACCAATTTGTAAAACGCAATTTTTCTCTTTATTCAAATGATAAAAATCATAAGCCTGCAAAATCATGTAATTAAATTCCAAGAAACTAAGTGGCTGTTCACGCTCAAGTCGCAGTTTTACTGAATCAAAAGTCAACATTCTGTTAATTGAAAAATGGCGTCCAATGTCACGCAAAAATTCCAAATAATTTAAATTTTTTAACCAATCATCATTATTCACCATTTCAGCGGCATTTGCTCCTTCAAAAGAAATAAACTTTTCCAAAGTTTTTCTAATTCCATTTAGGTTGTCAGAAATGTCATTTTCGCTTAAAACTTTTCTGGCTTCATCTTTTCCGCTGGGGTCACCAATTTTTGTGGTTCCGCCGCCCAAAAGAACAAGTGGTTTATGACCATGCTTTTGCAAAAGTCGCAAAATCATAATTTGAATTAAACTGCCAGCGTGCAAACTTTTAGCAGTGCAATCAAAACCAATATAAGCGGTGATCGATTCTTTGTTCAAAAGATTGTCCAATTCTTTTGGGTGAGTGCAGGCGGCAAAAAATCCACGTGCTTGAAATTCTTGTAAAAATTTTGATTTAAAATTCATTTTAAAGTTGTAGTATTTCTTGAAAATAATTTGATAACTTAATTATCAAAAACACTCTCAAATTAAGCAATCCCTTTTTATGAATCTTGAAGAAAAGAAAAGAATTACGTCAGAATGGTTTAGACTTTTGCGTGATAAAATTTGCTCTGAGTTTGAAAAAATTGAAGAAGAGTTTGCTAATCAAAATTCTTTACAAGATTCTGGTAAGTTTGAAAGAAAAAACTGGAATAGACCAGATAAATCAGGTGATGGAGGTTTTGGTGAAATGTCACTTATGAAAGGAAATGTTTTTGAAAAAGTTGGTGTAAATTTTTCAAAAGTTTATGGTGAGTTTTCAGATGATTTTAAATCTCAAATTCCTGGAGCTGAAAATGATGGTAAATTTTGGGCAAGTGGAATTTCTTTAGTTGCGCATATGAAATCACCTCTTGTTCCTGCAGTTCACATGAATACACGTTTTATATGTACTGAAAAAAACTGGTTTGGTGGTGGTTCAGATTTGAATCCAATGTTTGAAAATGAACAAGATACTAAAGATTTTCATCAAGCTTTTAAAGCAGCTTGTGATAAAGCAGATCCAAATTATTATAAAAAATTTAAAAAATGGTGTGATGAATATTTTTTTATAAAACATAGAGGTGTTGCTCGTGGTGTTGGTGGAATATTTTATGATTATTTAAATACCAATAATTTTGACAATGATTTTGAATTTACCCGCAATGTTGGGCTGGCTTTTTTAGAAATTTTCCCTAAATTAGTGCGCCGTCACATGTATCAAGATTGGACTCAAGAGCAAAGAGAACAGCAGTTAAGAAAGCGTGGACTTTATGCTGAATTTAACTTGGTTTACGATCGCGGTACAAAATTTGGTTTAATGACAGGTGGAAATGTTGAGGCAATTCTTATGTCTCTTCCACCACTTGCTAAATGGGATTGATGCATTAAAAAAACGACCTAAAATCTAAATATTATTCAAAAACAGATAACTAATAAAATGCAAAAATTAGACAAAATTTACGAAGGAAAAGCAAAAGTGCTTTATACAACCTCTGATGAAAACTTGCTTATTCAATATTTTAAAGATGACGCAACCGCATTTAACGCTTTAAAAAAAGCTGTAATTGAAGGAAAAGGTGTGTTAAACAACTTCATCTCTGAATTCATTATGCTTGAATTGGCAAAAGCTGGAATTCCAACTCACTTCGTTAAGAGATTAAGTGATCGTGAACAATTGGTAAAGAAGGCTAAAATCATTCCACTTGAAGTTATTATCAGAAACATTGCCGCTGGTTCAATGGCAAAAAGACTTGGAATTGAAGAAGGTGTACTTTTGTCAAATCCAGTTTTTGAAATTTGTTATAAAGATGATTCCTTACAAGATCCAATTATTAACGATGATCATGCAATTCATGTTCTAAAAGTTGTCACGAAAGAGCAGCTAGATCAAATTAAAAAATATAGTTTAGAAATTAATCAGTTTTTGAAAAAAACATTTGCTTCAATAAATATTAAATTGGTTGATTTTAAGATTGAATTTGGTTTTGATGCCTCTGGAAATATTATTTTAGCTGATGAAATAAGCCCTGATAGTTGCAGACTTTGGGACTCTTCAACTTCTGAAAAGCTTGATAAAGATCGTTTCAGAAGAGATTTGGGTGGATTAGTTGAGGCTTACTCAGACGTTGCTTCAAGGCTTGGAATAAAAATTAATTAAATTAAAAAATGAAAATTAGAATTTTAATTTCTCTTAAAAAAGGTGTTTTGGATACACAAGGTAAAGCCATTGAAAATTCTTTGGTTAAAAATTTAAATTTCCCACAAATTTCTCAAGTTCGTCAAGGTAAAGTTGTAGAACTTGAAATTGATGAAACTGATTCAACAAAAATTAAAAATATAGTTGATGAAATTTGTGATAAATTGTTAGTGAACAAAGTTATTGAAGATTATCAATTTGAGGTGATTAAGTAAGTATGAAATCAGCAGTTATTGTATTCCCAGCTTCAAATTGTGATCGTGATGCAGTTGTTGCTTTGCAAAAAATTGGTAGCAAGGTTCAAAAAATCTGGCACCAAGAGTCTACTCTGGACAATGATCTTGATTTAATTGTTATTCCTGGTGGTTTCTCTTATGGTGACTATTTAAGAAGCGGTGCTATGGCAAAAATTTCTCCAGTTATGCAAGAAGTAAAAAGACTTGCACAAAGAGGAGTCAAAGTTCTTGGTATTTGCAATGGCTTTCAAATATTAACTGAAAGTGGATTGTTAGAAGGTGTTTTGTTGCGTAACAAAAAATCTAAATTTATCTGTCGTGATGTTTTGTTAAAAGTTGAAGATAATAAAACTGATTTTACACAAAAATACAAAAAAGACTGTGTGATAAAAGTTCCAATTGCTCATATGGACGGAAATTATTACGCTGATCCAGAAACTTTGAAAAAATTAGAAGAAAATGGTAATATTGCTTTTCGTTACGTAGATGTTAACGGCAATGTCACTGATAATGCAAATCCTAATGGTGCAGCTTTAAACATTGCTGGAGTATTTAACGATAGAAAAAATGTTCTAGGAATGATGCCTCATCCTGAAAGAGCGATTGATGCTAACACAGGTGGTGCTGATGGAATTTTGATTTTTGAAAGTTTACTTGGTTAAATACATAATTAACTATAGATGAAAAGCAAAAATAGTTCTAAGGCTTTTTCCTTAATTGAATTATCAAAATAGTGATAATGAGGTTGTTGGGATTATTATTGCTGGAGTTGTTCAAGGCACATGAATAGTAGATATAGCTAGATTAAGTAAGTGCCTAGGCAGCTACTGAAAGTTCTCATGTTACTTGGGTCAAGGTACTTTCTCTTTGGCTTGAAACCACAAGAAGCGAAAGCTTCACTTCTTCTGAAGTTTATGATAGATCTCAAATTAGGCATAATTAAAAAAATGGGTGGTTTTTTTGCCCATTTTTCTCAACTGTTTCAATGCTTCTCAAGATTTTTCTATTTTTTCCGAATAGAAATTGCTATTTTTTGATTCAAAAAAATGAATAAAAACTTGTCCAAAATGTTTCTTAATTTCTGTCAGAAAAGATGGTAAAAAAAGAGGCAAACAATCTTACAGATGTAGTTTATGTAATTACCGATGGATAATCAAAGGCAATCATCAAAAAAACTATCTAAAAGCATACAAGCAGTGTTTTCTTGGTTGCAGAACAATCTCAGAAATTTGTTTTGATATTGATGTTTCTTATCCGAAGTTAATCAAAGAGTTTGATAAGTTTAATGTGTCTGAAAGCTTGCAGGAGGATGGTTTGGAAGATTTTACAAAAACAATAGATCTGCAAATAGAAGCAGCTTTTTTGGACGGGAATATGATTTTTAGTTTTTCACGATTGCCAAAAAATGATCTATTTTAAAGAGATTAAGACTGAATCAGTAAAACACTTTCGTAATAATAGCTCTAAAAGCTGCTAATTACCGCATTATGAGCGTTACGATTGATGGCAGAAGAGGATATATAAATAACATCAGAAAGCTGCTTGGAAATATTCCAATTCAAATGTGTTTGTTTCATCAAAAAGCAATCATTCGAAGATATATAACAGACAAGCCTAGATCGCAGTGTGGTAAGGATTTAAAGGAGTTGATGCATCTGATCTGCAAAGTAGAATATCATCAAGAATTTATTGATAAGTTTTATTATCTACAATCAAAATATCGCGAATTGTTATATCAGAGAAATGAACTTGGACACTACAAACACAATAACCCCAAAGGCAATGCTGAAACTGAGTGCTTAATGCGAACAATGAAAGAAGAATGTCTTTGGATTAATTAATGAGTTTGATAATTTAGAACATCTTAATAAATCACTAATTGATTGGTTTGGTGAATATAATCAAAATTATCTCCACTCAAAATTACACTATAAAAGCCCAATGGAATTTGAGGCAGAATTTATACAAAATTCAGCCCAAATATTCTCTTAAATTTGGATTGATTTTTGGGGAGCATAACACGGTGTACCTAAAATTTTAGAAAAAAAGAGAGAATTTTTACTTAATTTATTCTGAATTGCTCTTATTTTCTTCAGCCTTCTTACGTCTCATTTCAATTATATCATTTACTAAAGAATCTCTAATATTCTGAGCAACAACTTTGTTCATATTGCTTTGCAAGTATTCTTCTGCACTATAAGTTCCGAAACGATTAGTGCTTACAGTATAACTATCATTTAGTGTTGTTATTCCTTCTGATATTTTTTGTCCTGTTACTAAATCCATAAGTTCGTAGCGAACAGTTAGTAAGATTTTGTTACGACCAGATGAACCAGTCCCAGTTGTGAAAGTTGAAGAAGTTGTTCTACTTGATTTAAGAATTAAAAAGTATTTTGGTTCAATTTTCAGATAGTCTGGGTTTAAAAGGTCATATAGACTGTTTTTTAAATCTTGGTCATGCTGGTTTCTATCTTTTTTTATTCTTATTGCCCCTAATTCATGAGAATAAGAATTATTAGTAGCATCGTCTTTATAAATAACTTCGAATCCGCAACAAAAAAGGTTTAAAGATAATAATATAACTAAATATTTTCTAAGCATTATCTTTTGTTTTTAATTGCACTCTCAACGAAGGAAACAAAAAGAGGGTGAGCAGAAAATGGTTTTGATTTTAATTCTGGGTGAAATTGCACTCCAACAAAAAATGGATGATTTTTTATTTCAATAATTTCTGGCAAATTCCCATCAGGAGACAATCCAGAGAAAGTAAGACCAGCTTTTTCCAATTGCTCTTTGAAGTTTATATTAACTTCAAAGCGATGTCTATGGCGTTCAGATATTTTTGATTTGCCATATATTTTTTCGGCCAAAGAGCCTTTCTTTAGATTACAAGGATAGGCTCCAAGTCTCATAGTACCTCCCAAATCTTTACCAGCTTTCTTTATTTTTTTACCAGTTTTGTCAGCCCATTGATTCATTAAACCAATTAAGAAAGTACCTTTTTTGGCAAATTCGCTTGAAGTTGCATCTCCAATTTTTAAAACGTTACGAGCATATTCAATTACGGCCATTTGCATTCCATAACATATCCCAAGACAAGGGATTTTATTAGTTCTTGCTTGTTCAATCATACTTATTTTACCTTCAACTCCATCTTCACCAAATCCTCCTGGAACCAAAACAGCGTCTATATTTTTTGGTAAGCTGCTCTTTTTATCGCGCGCGTTAACCCAAATGATATTTGCTTTAGACTTTAAAGAAAAAGCAGCATGATCAATTGCTTCAAGTAATGATTTGTAAGAATCACGATAGTCAGTATATTTGCCTACAATAGCAATATTTACTTCATGTTTAGGATTTTCAATTGCATCTTTAATTTTAATCCATTTGCTCAAATCTGGTTTCTTTTTATAATCAAGTTTAAAGAATTTCAGAATTTCAGTATCTAAACCATTTTGGTGATATATAATTGGAACTTCATAAATACTTTTAGCATTTGGTGCTGCAATTACAGAAGATGTTGGAACAGAACACATCTTAGCAATTTTTTCTAAATGAGACTTAGTTGTAGGTCTTTCGGCACGGCACAATAAAACGCTTGGTTGAATTCCTATTGAACGCAGTTCTTTTACAGAGTGTTGAGTTGGTTTGGTTTTTAATTCATCAGCGCTTTCAATGTAAGGAAGTAAAGTTAGATGAAGAAATGCACATTTTTCCTGACCAAGCTCGTACCCAAGTTGACGAATCGCTTCAAAAAAAGGTAAAGCTTCTATATCTCCAACTGTTCCTCCAATTTCGCATAAAGCAAAATCAACCTCTTTTAAATCGTTTAAAATGAACTTTTTGATTAGATCTGTAACATGAGGAATAACTTGAACAGTACCACCTAAATAATCGCCTTTTCTTTCTTTAGTTAATAAATCTAGGTAAATTTGTCCTGCAGTTACGTTATCAGATTTTTTAGCATCAACTCCTGTAAAACGTTCATAATGTCCCAAATCAAGATCTGTTTCTGCGCCATCGTCTGTCACAAAAACTTCTCCATGTTGGGTAGGGCTCATAGTCCCTGGATCAATGTTTAAATAAGGATCAAGTTTTCTTAATCTAACTTTGTAGCCACGAGCTTGCAAAAGTGCAGCAAGGGATGCCGAAGCAAGGCCTTTTCCTAAAGAAGATACAACGCCACCTGTGATAAAAATAAATCTAGTCATCTTTCTTAAATTTAAAAACTATAAGTTTCTTTCTGCCATTCCAAACTGCTATTATTTAGCTAAGTTAAAAAAACTTTTGGTCAGATTTAGTTTGTTATTATTTACCAGTCATAATACGGTCAACCAAATCTTTAATTGTTGGTATAAAACCATTATTGTAATAAGGATCAGTTGCAAAACGATAAGCACTGTGTCCAGCAAACATTAACTGGTTTTCTATATCAATTCCGTAACGCACATCTTGTAATGTTTTCTGAATACAAAAACTACGAGGATCAGCTTTACGATCTGTTGTGTAATGCATTTCTTCTTTGTCCGACCAATTACTGAAACGGCATTGGCTTAAGCAGCCCATACAGTTAACTTGGTCAGTTACAATTTGATATGCTTTCGATTTATCAACAAACATTAAAGTTTCATCAGGAGTTTTCATGCCCTCTGTGTGTCCTGCCTTAATCCACTCGTCAACTTTTGCTTTGTCTTCTGGCTTTATGTAAACAACTCTTCCTCTTTGTCCAAAAGGAATTTTGCAAGTGAAGTTTTCAATAGATTTGGTACGATATTCAACCTGTCTAATTTCGCGACCTTTCAACTCGCGTAAGAAGTCATTCTCAATTGCTGATGAGTAGAATCCAGTAGGACTGAAGCGGTTTAAGTAAACATCACCCTTTTTTAAAGTAAGAAGTCTTTTTTTCCAGCTATCGTGAACTGGGTACTCTTGAGTTAATATTGGTCTTGTTCCAAATTGAAAAACAATAGGGCCAATTTCTGGATTATCTAGCCAATTTTCAAAGTCAGAGATGTGCCATACTCCACCAGCCATAACAATTGGAACATCGTTTAATCCAACTGAATTCATGAATGTGCGCAACTCAGCAACTCTTGGATATGGATCTTCATAAGCATCTGGACTTTCAGCATTTGAAAGTCCATTATGACCACCGGCACGCCAAGGACATTCATAAACTACTCCTCCAAGCAAGTCTTTTGCTTTGTGGTAGCTTCTTTTCCATAAAGCTCTGAAAGCTCTCATAGAAGAAACAATTGGATAGTAGTAAACTTCATATTTTTCAGCAATTTCTGATAAACGATAAGGCATCCCAGCACCACAAGTAATTCCATGAACCATTCCTTTAGCACCTTCTAAAATTCCATGAAGCACTTTTTCAGCACCACCCATTTCCCATAAAACGTTCATGTGAATTCTACCTTGATTTCCAGAAATATCATGAGCAATTCTTGCTTGTGAAATTCCGCCTTTAATAGCATATTCAATTAATTCTTCATGTCTTTCTCTTCTAGTAGAAGTTTTGTAAACTTGTGGAACAAACTTACCATTTTCATCAATATAATCAGCATTAACTCCAGAAAAAGTTCCAACCGCGCCAGCTTTTGCAAAATGACCAGCAGTTACTCCATTAGTAACTCCAACTCCTTTTCCACCCTCAATTATAGGTAGAGTTTCGATGCCCGAAATGTTAAAAGATTTAATATTTTTCAACAAAGATTATTCCTCAAATAAATGTTTAGTCAAAATTTTTTTTAGTTCTAAAAGCCTAAAAAGATCGGTCAAAATAGCAACAGAATTTTCTATTTCAATTTATACTTATTTCTGTGTAACTTGTTAGAAAGTTTTGTTTTTTCACAGGTGAGTATTGCTAAGAGATGTTAAAATTTAATTTTGTAAGGCGGAAAATCCAAACCTTTTGGTGAAAAAGTGAAAATTTCTACTCCATCTTTAGTAACTCCAACCGTATGCTCAAATTGAGCTGATAAAGATTTATCTCTTGTAGTAACAGTCCAGCCATCATGTTTACTTAAAATTGTTTCATATTTTCCAGCATTTATCATAGGCTCGACAGTAAAAAACATTCCTTCTTGTAAAACTGTTCCAGTTCCTTTTTTACCATAGTGAAGAACACTTGGTTCAGTATGAAAAATTTTTCCAATTCCATGACCACAATAATCACGAACTACTGAAAAGCCATTTTTTTCGGCGAAAGTCTGAATAGCGTTACCAATATCACCCAAAGTATTTCCAGGTTTTACTTGTTCAATTCCAAGCATCATCGCATCGTAAGTAATTTGACATAGTCTTTTAGCTTTTATTGAAGGTTCGCCAACATAATACATTCTACTAGAATCACCATACCAGCCGTTTAAAATGACGGTTACATCAATATTTACTATATCACCATCTTTTAGCTCTTTTTCGCTCGGTATTCCATGGCAAACAACGTGATTTACAGACGTACAAATAGATTTAGGAAAACCACGATAATTAAGTGGTGCAGGAATTGCACCACTTGCAATAATTTTTTCGTGGCAAAGCTTATTTAATGTTTCTGTTGTAACACCAATTTTAACAAAATCCGTTATAAAGTCTAAGATTTCGGCAGCCAAAAGACCGGCAGCACGCATTTTTTTAAATTCTTCTTCACTGTGAATTGTAATTTTGCTCATGTTTTTTATTGATTATGCAGATTTTGTTTTTAGAATGTAATTATCTTTATTTAAAAAACTTCCTTAAAACTAATTAATATAATTCACAATGGCAAGAGTTACAGTTGAAGATTGCGTTACAGTTGTAAATAATCGTTTTGAGCTTTGCCTAGTTGCAAGCAATCGTGCTAAAAGTATTTTGTCAGGTGCTTCTACTCAACTTGATCGTAAAGAAAAACCAGCTGTTATTTCACTAAGAGAAATTGCTGATGGCTTAGTTGATATTGAAGGTGTTAAGAAAAATATCATTCGTTCTATTAAAAATCGTGGTGCTGCTGAAACTAATCAATCTCATAATAGTTCTGTTGCAGAAATGGTTGAAGAAGAAATTCAATCTCAATCTATGATTCTAAAAGAAACAACCTTTGTTGATGAGAACGTTCAAGTTGACGATTAATAATATTTTTTAGAAAAAGCTTCTTTTTGATTTAATATCTCATCCTTTTAAGTGGCTGAGAAAATCGGCCACTTATCATATTCTTAAAAGACTCCCAAAATTAAATTGATTAGTAAAATTTTACTTTTAAAAACAAAATAAAATTAAGTAAAATTTTTTAATACTATGATTTCAGTTGCTGAGTTAATTACAAAAATCAAATCATATCACCCTAATCTCAACGAGGCCTTAATTCAAAAAGCTTACGTTCTTTCTAAGACTTCGCATGGAAACCAAAAAAGACATTCTGGAGACCCTTATTTTCTTCATCCTTTAGCTGTTGCTGAAATCTTAATTGATTTAAAACTTGATCAAGAAACTATTATAACAGCACTTTTGCATGATGTTGTTGAAGATACTGATGTTACCTTAGAAGAAATTGAAAAAACTTTTGGTGAGAATGTTGCAAAGCTTGTTGATGGCGTTACAAAACTTGGAAAAATCGAATCAATTTCTGCTAATGAAAGAGTTGCTGAAAATTTTCGCAAACTTACTTTGGCAATGTCAGAAGATATAAGAGTTTTGTTTGTTAAACTTGCTGATAGGTTGCATAATATGTCAACTTTATCTTATATGCCTTCAAGAGAAAAAAGAGAAAAGAAAGCAAGAGAAAGTCTTGATATTTATGCTCCTTTAGCTGCAAGAATTGGTTTAAACAAGATCAAAGATGAGTTGCAAGATTATTCTTTCGAAGCAATTGATCCAGAAAGTAGAAACCAAATAGTTCAAAACCTTAATTATCTAAAGGAAAAAGAAAAAGATATTATAGAAGATATCATTAAAGAGTTAAGTTCAAAACTGCAAACTGAAGGTGTTAATTTCAAAATTTCAGGAAGAGAGAAAAAACCTTACTCAATTTGGCTAAAGATGAAAAAGCAGAATGTAGCTTTTCATCATTTACATGACATAATTGCTTTTAGAATTGTTGTTGACGATTTAGCCCAATGCTATCGAGTTCTTGGAATTATAAATTCTAATTACAACATGATTCCAGGAACTTTTAAGGATTACATATCAACTCCAAAAGAAAATGGTTATAAATCTCTGCATTTAGCAATTTTGGGTCCAATGAATAAGAAAATTGAAATTCAAATTCGTGATCAAAAAATGCATGAAATTGCTGATCTGGGTGTTGCTGCTCACTGGCATTATAAAGAACAAAATAATTCTAAATATAAAAGAAATTTAAGTTCGGAAAATCATCAGTATTTATGGATTAATGAGTTAGTTGCTTTGTTTGAGAATTCAGAATTTGCTTCTGATGCTTTAAAACAACATAAACTTGAGATGCATAAAAATGAGGTTTTTTGCTTTACTCCAAATGGTGATATTTTTAATTTACCAATTGGAGCAACTGTTATTGATTTTGCTTATGCAATTCACTCTCAAGTTGGTAACAATTGTGTTTCAGCAAAAGTAAATGGTGTTATAACTCCTCTAAGACAAAAATTGGAAAATGGCGATCAAGTTGAGATACTAACTTCTAAAAACTCTAAACCTTCTCCAAATTGGTTACAATTTGTAACAACTTCAAAAGCAAAATATGCTATAAAATCATTCATAAAAACAGAGAAGTTTACCGAGTATAGTGCTTTGGGTAAGGCAATTTTAAATAAGTTTTTTGCATCTAAAAATTTAGAAATAACTGAAAAGATGTTGGAAAAAATACTGCCAAACTTTAGAAGAAAAACAGTTGCTGATCTTTATGTAAAAATAGCTGATGGTAGTTTAGCTAGAGCTGATGTTTTGAAATTTTTATATCCTGACTTTAAAGAAGACTCAAAACAATTATCACAAATTAAAACTCAAGAAAAGAAGAAAAAATCAAGTCATGCAATTCCAATTGAAGGACTTGTTTCTGGAATGGCAATACATTATGCTGGTTGCTGTATTCCAATTCCTGGAGATTTAATAGTTGGTGTTATAAATACTGGAACAGGAGTTACAATTCATGCACAAAATTGCCATAATTTAAAAAATATTGCTCTAAATCCACAAAGAATTGTTGATGTGTGTTGGAAAAGTGACGATGAAATTGGTGATGATCTATATTCAAGTAGAGTTAAAATTATAGTTCATAACCAATCTGGAAGTTTGGCAGATGTAAGTAGTATTATTGCAAGTAAGAAAATTAATATTACTGGAATAAAAACAACTAATCGTAGTACTGATCACATTGAATTTATAATTGATATTGAAGTTAAAAATTTAGAAAATTTAGAGGAAATAATTTCATCTTTACGAATATCAAAAAAAATACTAGAAGTGCAAAGAGTGGTTTTATAATCTGATTTATTATTAATTAATATTAAAAATATGGAAAAAACTAATTTTTTTAATCGCCATTTAAAAGAAACAGGTGAAAACTATTTTGAACATTTTTTATTCGCTTTTGTAAATGGAATGTGGTTGTTCGTAGTAAGCTTAGTTTTGGTTTGCCATGCTTTTTTTCCGTTTTTATTTCATACTACAGCAAGTGAGAATGTGCAAAAAGTAAATGAGGTTATGCAAAAAAGAGCGCAAAAGCTCAAAGATAATATAAAGTCTGGTTTATAGATAATGAAGAAAATAGCAATTATAGGATTTGGTTTTTGTGGTAGAATTGCTTTTGCTAACTTGGTTAAAAGTTATAAAAGTAGTTATGAAGTTATAATTTTTGATGAAGTTGAAAAAAGTTTTTTTAAAGACGGTTTTTACAGCGCTGCTTTTTCAGAATTTTCTTCTGATTATATACTTAATGTTACAACTAAAAAAATGACTGCCTTCATTGAAGAAGAAGAACATTTTTGTAAATTTTTGCAACAAAATTACCCACAAGTTTGGCAAGAAGTTGGTGAACTTGGTTTTGCTCCAAGAAAAATATATGGTCATTATATTCGTAAAATTTCTGATGATTCTTTTTTATCTGCAAAAGAGAAAGAAATGAAATTTTCTTTGGTAAATAAAACGGTAGTTTCTATAGAAAATGATAATTCTAAAAAATCTTTCTTTATAAAAGATTTAGAAGGCAGATATTATGAAGCTGACGAAATAATTCTTGCGACAAGCTTCAAGCAAACCTCTCTTCCTTTTGCAATTGATGGAAATAATGTGGTGCAATATATTTGGAATCAAAATTATATAGATTTTCATAAAAATAAATTTTCTAACCAAAAGATTGTTTTATTAGGATCTGGTTTAACTGCAGTTGATGTTATTGTTGGTTTGAAGAAAAAAGGATTTGATGGAAAAATTATAGTGATTTCAAGAAGAGGAAACTTTCCAAAAGCTCATTTTTCTTTTTTAGAAGAATTGCCAAATTTTATTTCTAAAGAAGATTCAAAAAATGGACTTTTATTTTTATGTCTAAAAATTCGTAAATTTTTGCGTCAAAATCCAAATTTTGATTTACGTTACGTTATTCACTCAATAAAACCAATTACAGTTGAATTATGGCATAATTTTGATGAGAGAAATAAAAAATTATTTCTGCGTTTAATGCCTTATTGGACAATATTTCGTCATCGTGCTCCACAATTTTCAATAAAAATTGTTAATCAAATGATTGCTGAAGGAAGTCTCGAAGTTTTAAGTGGTGGGCTAATTTCTGCCGAGAAAAAAGCTGAAAAAATTTTACTAAAAACAAAAAAAGAAGTTTTAGAAGTTGATTATTTGGTAAATTGTCTAGGTTTTGAGTTTAAAGCACAAAAATATCCACTTCTAAAACAAATGTTAGAGCATAAATTATTGAAAAATGATTTGCTGATGGTGCAGTCAAATCACGAAAAAATTCATCTTTTGGGTGGTTTGAATGTCGGTAAAGATTTTGAATGCACTTCAGTTCCAGATATGTTGCCAGGTATTTTAGAAGTGGTTAAAAAATGTTCTTCTTGTTAATTTTTTTATGAAAATTATATAACAATTAGATCGCTAAACTTCGTAAGTATAGTCTTTTAGAATTGTACGGAATAGAATTTATCATTGCGAAATTTAATTTGTTCATCACGACTTTTTAGCGTCGTTGCGAGGAGCATAAACAAAGTCGTAATCTATTCTTCAAAAGGGCATCCAAAATTCGTAAAAATTTTTTCAAAAGTTGGAAAGCTAGTGTGAATCATCTCAGAATCATCAATTTCTACGCCATTTTCCAAAGTTAAGCCCATTACTAAAAATGACATTGCAATTCTGTGATCCATTGCAGTTATAATATTAACTAATTTTTGTGGTTGATTTTTTATTCCACCCACAACTTCTAAAAAATCTTCTCCCATTTTAAAATCAACACCACACTTTTCTAAATTCTGAGCAATCATTAATAAGCGATTGCTTTCTTTTACTTTTAATTCGGCAAGACCATTCATTTTAGTAATGCCTTTTGCATTTGCTGCTGCAATTGACAAAATTGGGTATTCATCAATCATTATTGGAGCTCTTTCTGCAGGAACATCAACTCCTTTTAATTCGCTTGATTCAACAATAATATCTGCAACAAGTTCTCCACCAACCAAACGTTTATTGGTAACTTCAATTTTACCATTCATTTCAATTAAAGTTTTTAAAATTCCATCTCGAAGTGGATTTATTCCAACATTATTTATTTTTATTTTTGAATTTTTTACTAAAAGTGCAGCAACAATTAAGAAAGCCGCAGAAGAAATATCTGCAGGAATTTCAAAGTTTTTGGCATCAAATTCTTGCAATCCAGAATAAGAAATTTTACTTCCATGTCCGTCTTTTAATTCTTCAACATCAACTTCAAGTCCAAGGTAGCGCATCATAATTTCGCTATGATCTCGACATTTTTCTGGTTCAATAATGGTTGTAGTTCCTCTAATTATAAGAGAGGCAAGCAAAATACAGCTTTTTACTTGAGCTGAAGCAACTTTCATTTGATAAGAAATCGGCATTGGATTTTTTGCACCAATAACAGCAAAAGGCATTAAATTGCTTTGCCTTGCCACAATTTTTGCTCCAATTTCTGTAATTGGTTCAAAAACTCTTCCCATTGGACGTTTGCGTAAAGATGAATCGCCAGTAAAAAATGTTGTAAAATTATAAGGACAAACAAGTCCAGCCATTAATCTTGAAGAAGTTCCAGAGTTTCCCATATCCAAAATATCTGAAGGTTCTGAAAGTCCAGCTACTCCAACTCCATTAACGTTCCAAATTCCATTTTCTTCTTTGTTTATTTCAACTCCCATCAAACGTAAAGCAGCTGCAGTTTTTAGTACATCTTCTCCTTCTAATAAACCGGATATCTTACTTTTTCCATGTGCTAAAGCAGAAAAAATTAAAGAACGATGCGAAATTGATTTATCACCAGCAACTGTAATTTCACCTTTTAAAGGTATGTCTTTTTTATAAGATTTTAGTGGGCGCATTTTGGTTTTTGATTTCTTTTTTTATGTTTGCTTGCAAATATGGGTCTGAATTTTCTAATTCTAAGCACAGAAGTGAAGCAGGGTTTGAATCTCTTAGTTAATTTACATTCGTATTAAATATGCAATTTACAGAAAATCTACGCAATTGCTAATTAATCCAAGAATTTTGTCTAAGAATACAACAAAAACTAGGTTCAAAATTGATATGGAAAACACAACTAGTTTAACATTATTTATGTCTTCTAAAACAATTGGTGAATTTTTAGCTTCGTCAAAATACATAACTTTGATTATTCTTAAATAATAATAAGAGCTAACAACACTGAATAGAATAGCAAAAATTGGCACAATAAACATTCCAGAGCGAATTGTTGCCATAATTACATAAAACTTTGAGAAAAATCCAGCAAAAGGAGGAATTCCAGCTGTTGAAAACATCAAACAAGCAAGAGAAAAAGCCATTACAGGATTTGTTTTTGCAAGTCCAGATAAAGATGAAATGTCAAAAATTTTCTCATTTGAGTCATCGTAATTTTTAGCATTTTCATTAGAACTAGTAATTAAATTTAAGAATCCAAATGTTCCAAGTGAAATTAATGCATAGATTACCATGTAAAGAACAGCTGCTTTGCTTGCTTCTTTATTAAATGCGCCAATTGCAAGAACTATAAATCCTACATGTCCAATTGAGCTGTAAGCTAAAAGTCTTTTTAGATTTTTTTGCCATATTGCACCAAAACTTCCAACTGCCAAAGAAATTAGAGAAACAAAAATGAAGATTTTGTCCAAACCAACAAAAGAAGTTATTACAGAAGAAGTGAGCTTTAATAAAACCATTACAGCACTGAATTTGGCAATTGTTGCAAAGAATGTTGTAACAATTGTTGCGGAACCTTCGTAAACGTCAGGTGACCACATATGGAAAGGTGCTGCAGAAATTTTGAAAAACATTCCAGAAATTACTAAAACAAATCCAAAAACAACTGCTAAAGGTATAGTGTCTTTTCCTTGAGAATAAAGATCAGAAAGAGCTGTAAAATTTGTTGTTCCAGAAAATCCATAAATCATTGAAATTCCGAATAATATAATTCCAGAAGCACAAGAACCTAAAACGAAGTATTTTAGACCAGCTTCAGATGATTTTGCTGATGTTTTATTAAGAGCAGCTAAAAGATAAAGCGATAAACCTTGAAGTTCTAATGATAAGTAAAAAGTAAGAAAATCATTCGATGAAATCAAAAACATTGCGCCGCAAGAGGCAATCATTAAAAGCGCTAAAAACTCAGCACTGATTTTTTGAATTGAGAATATAAAGTTTAAAGAAAACAAGACTACAATTGTTAAAAGTAAAGCAATAATTGATTTAACAAAAGCTGTAAAGAAGTTGCTCTCAAACATTGAGTTAAAGGCTATAACTTGTGGCTCAGAAAATGTTTTAAAAATTAAACATAATGAGATTGCACAAAAAATAAGTGATAAAAGGTGAGAAATATAGAAAAATTCTTTGAACTTTTTACCGAAGAATACATCATTAATCAGAATTATTAAGGCACCTAAAAACAATGAAATTTCAGGTAAAATAAGTGTTAGATTCATAGTTTTTTAATTCTTTTTTTAATTATTATTTATGACGATTATATTATAACAAAAACTTTTATCCTGATCGTCAGCGAAGGATAATAAGTTTTTGACCATTAAATATAAAAATTTACAACGACATAAATAAACCAGTAACGTAAGCTACAGGAAATTTAAAGTAACTTAATATTAGATTTGGCATTATACCAAATAAAATAACTGTTGCTGCCATAAAACCAAAGCAAAATAATTCAAGACAATTTAGGTCTTTTAATTCTTCAATTTTGTGATTAGAAATTTCGCTAAACCATACTCTTTTATATAACCAAAGCATGTAACAAGCTCCTAAAATAACGCCAAATGCTGCTAAAACAGCCATAATTTTGTTTGCTTTAAAAGTTCCTAAAATTGCTAAAAATTCACCAACAAATCCACTTGTTCCAGGAAGTCCGACTGATGCCATAGTGAAAATCATCGCCATCAGAGCGAAGTTTGGCATTTTGCTTGCAATTCCACCCAAGTCATTAATTTGTTTGGTATGAAGACGATCGTAAATTACACCAACGCACATGAAAAGTGCTGCAGAAACAATACCGTGGCTTATCATTTGCATTAAAGCTCCGTCAATTCCTTGTGTAGTAAAGCTGAAAATACCCATAGTTACAAAACCCATATGTGCAACTGAGGAGTACGCAATCATTTTTTTCATATCTTCCTGCATTAACGCAACTAAGGAAGCATAAATTATGGCAATTACACTTAAAGTCAGAACCATTGGTGCAAAAAACTCGGAGGCTGCAGGAAAAAATGGTAAAGAGAAGCGCAAGAAACCATAAGCACCAAGTTTGATTAAAATACCAGCAAGAATTACTGAACCTGCAGTTGGAGCTTGAACGTGAGCATCAGGAAGCCAAGTATGGAATGGAAACATTGGAACTTTTATTGCAAAAGATATGAAAAACGCTGCCCAAAACCACTGTTGATAGTTAAGAGGGAAAAATTTTGGTAAGTATTTTGTTAGTAATACTATGTCTGTTGTTCCTGTGTAAAGGTATAAGTAGATAATTCCGATCAAGAACAACACTGAACCAAACAATGTGTAAATGAAAAATTTATAAGATGCATATATTCTATTCACTCCGCCCCAAATACCAATTACTAAAAACATTGGAATTAGCATAGCTTCAAAAAATATGTAAAATAGAAGTAAATCAGTTGCAGCAAAAGAGCCAATAACAAAACCTTCAATCAATAAAAAGGCTGCAACATATTCTTTTACCCTTTTTTCAATTGATTTCATGCTTACAGCAAAACAAATAGGCAGTAAAAAAGTTGTTAGAACAATCATTAAAAGAGAAATTCCGTCAATTCCCAAAGCATATTTAATATCTTGATGTGCAAAAATTCTTATAACTTCTGTAAATTGAAATCCAATTTTGCTTTTGTCAAAATCATAAAGAAGTTTGCAACTTAATGATAAGTTTACAAAGCTTATTAAAAAACCATATACATAGTAGTTGCGCTGTTCTTTTATTTTAAAGAAAAACAGGAAGAAAGCCGATAAAATTGGCAAAAAAGTAAGAACGGAAAGAATTGGAAAGTTCATTTTACTCTAAGATTTTTTGGAAAAAACTGGATAAAAAAGTTACTCGATTTTTAGCCTAAGAAAAATTTATAATCAATTAATTTATTGATTGATTAAGAAGTGTGATTAATACCTCTTAAGTTTTTTTGATAGAAGATTATATTTGCTTTATTTGTTGTCATAATAATAAGTTTTGCTTGTTTAAATTGATCGCTACACTTCGCAAGTTTGCTCGTTCGCGATGACGAGTTAGGTGAGTCCGTCATTGCGATTTCACACTTCCGTCATTGCGAGTGAGCCTTCGGGTGAAGCGTAGCAATCTCTTCACCAGCCGTCATTGCGAGTGAGCCTTCAGGGAAGCGTAGAAATCTCTTCACCAGCCGTCATTGCGAGTGAGCCTTCAGGCGAAGCGTAGCAATCTCTTCACCAGCCGTCA
>CAZENB010000004.1:0-46405 GCA_964513555.1 uncultured Rhizobium sp.
AATGTCAGTTTCTGGCGTAACTTCATCGCGCCTATAACCTTTAGGCAAATCAACTTCAGGGTCACACGGCAATTGGTCAATATCAGCAACCAAAATTTTTCCTTCTTCCCCCGCCCTTTTTGAATACCAAACTGGAAATTTTACGCCAAAGAAACGTTGGCGGCTGATGCACCAATCCCATTGCAGTCCATCAATCCATTGGTCAATTCTAACTTTCATATAGTCAGGATACCAATTGCACTCAGCGGCCTTTTCTTTGAGCAATTCTTTTTTATCCAAAACTTTAATAAACCATTGAGGCACAACAAGAATTTCAATTGGCACACCAGAACGCTCAGCACATTTTACAGCACGTTTGATGGTTTCTTGTTTGGTTAAAAGCGAGTTTTTGTCATTCTGAGGCGAAGCCCCAAGGGTTTTGTCATTCTGAGGCGAAGCCGAAGAATCTCGTGATGCAAACTCCGAAACCGTCTCCTGAGATCCTTCGCTTCGCTCAGGATAACAAGATGAGGTATTTTTTAGAGCTTCGATTATTGATTCTTTAGCTTGTTTTACAGTCAGATACTTTCTTTCCGTTTTTTCATTACCAAGTTGGTCTTTCGTGACGACAAACTTAGAAAAAATCGACAAATATCTATCAACGAAGACCTCCAAATCGCAATCATTGTGATCTATGCTACCTTTCAGAATTGGAGTCACTGTTTTATTACCAACAAAACCACTATCAGCCAAATCATTAATCACAGAATCATCAGCTATAATTATACTTTTAGCATCATCAGTGTAATCAATAGCAACTCTATTCATTAATCCAGAACGAGATAAAATAACTCTGAGAGGTAAATTATGCTTCTTCCACCATCTAATGTCAGTTTCATCACCAAAAGTACAACACATCACTGCACCAGTTCCTTTGTCGAGTTGAACTAAATCGTCGGCAATAATTTTAACTTTTACGCCAAAAAGTGGCGTGATGGCGTTCTTGCCATGGAATTTTTTATAGCGTTCGTCGTCAGGATGAACCATGACGGCAACGCAGGCCGGAAGAAGTTCAGGACGGGTTGTCATGATTGTGATTCTGTCATTCTGAGGCGAAGCCCCAAGATTTTTGTCATTCTGAGATCCTTCGCTTTGCTCAGGATAACAGGAATACTCAACTTCAAACTCAATGTAATTCATTTGGCCTTCAACTTCTTTGTCAATCAAATCAGCTTGCGCCAAAGCGGTGCGGTCAGAAATATCCCAAAAAACTGGTTCGAATTTTTTCTCAACCAAATTTTTGCGATACAAATCAACAAAACTTGCCTGTGAAATTTTTTGTGAATCAGGCGAGATCGTTTGATATTTCTCGTTCCAATCAACTGAAAGCGCGATTGAGTTAAACAATGCTTCAAACTCTGTTTCTGCTGCCTCAACTTCTTCGCGACATTTTTTGACGAAACTGCCGTGACCATTTTCTGCTTCATAAACTCCCGCTTTTTTGCCAATAATTTTTTCAACTAAACGCTCTGTCGGAAGTCCGTTATCGTCAAAACCCATTGGGTAAAAAACATCTTTGCCCGACATGCGCTGAAAACGCGCAACGAAATCAGCTTGCGTGTAAGAAAAAACGTGACCCATGTGCAAAAGACCTGAAACTGTAGGAGGAGGAGTGTCTATTACAAAAGTTTCAGATTTTGTTTTATCATTTTTAAAAGTAAAAATGCCGGCTTCTTTCCAATAATTTTGCCAAAATTTTTCGCGTATTTTAGCATCATATTTATCAGGAAGAGATTTTGTATTTTTTGTCATAATTTATAAAATCATCAAAAAATCGTACGCCTTATAATTGCTTTCACAATTTGATCCGCTTTTTTTGAAAAAAGAAGAATAAGTCGATAGATTTAATTATTACTCAATTTCAAGAAGATTAGTAACATAACTACCAAGTCTGTGAAGATAAATTTTATCACCAACAATAATTGGTACATGGTAAGTTCTTTCACCAGTTTTAACAGTCTTTTCAATGCTACCATCAAATGGTGATATGATTGAAATTTCACCTTTAACATTTGAAACTAATAATTTACCACCAGCCATCAGTACTCCATCATAAATAATTTTTGTTTGAGGCTTTTTATCTTTTTCCAAATTTGGCAATTGTTTAACCCACTTAACTCCACCTGTTTTTCTATAAATTGCCATCAACTTGTTGTCGTTGTTTATTAGGTAAATAAAATCACCAGCAATCCAAAAATCAACAACTCCTGCGATCTCTTTTTTCCATAAATAATTACCATTTTTTGAATTAATCGCCATCATCAAACCGCCATTACCAATCGAATAAACAACAGAATCTTTGATAATTGGAGTTGCATCAATATCATTTAGGTAAAAATCAGAACTATTTGCTCTACTAATATTTAAATCTTGTGACCATAAGACATCACCGTTTTTTCTGTTAATAGAATAAATTTCACCAGAAGAAAAAGAAGCTATAATATTTTCATCATCTATTACTGGATCTGCAGCTCCAAGAATTGCTGTATTTCTTAAAATTGCAGAAACAACCCATTTAATTTCACCACTTTTTGTATCCAAAGCATAAAGCTTGTTATCATTTGTTGTAACAAAAACCGATTGTCCATCAGAAACAGGAGTTGAGACAGGAATTGCTGATATATTTTTTATCCAAAGCAGCTTTCCTTTATTAGCATCAACTGCAGCAACTTTATTAGTTCCAGCAACAGCAAATATTTTATCAGAAGAATAATATATTTTTGGAGTACGATAGTTTTTTAAAAAACTGTGAGGAAAAACTCTTGTTTTCCAAATTTTCTTCTTATTTTCTAAATTGTAAGCCTGAAGTTTACCAGAAGAGTTAAGAAGATAAATTATATTATTTCTTATAACTGGAGAAAAAACAAATTCATCTTCAGAAATAAAAGAAAAAGATGACCAAATTTCTGATGATTCTTTTAGATGAATTTCAGAAGAATTTTGCCAAAAAGTTTTTTTCAATAAGAACTTCTTACTAAAATTCTCAACTCTTTGATTTTGTTCAGAACTTGAGCCATTCCAAAAACTGTTTTCTTTTTGAGTAGGCAATTCAATTGCAACATTTGACAAAGATTTATCAATTTTTACAGAATCAATCACTGCAAAAACAGAAATTGCCTTGTCTTTATCATAAGATTTTTCTTTATCAGCACAAGAAAAGAAAAAAAGTGGCAGTAAAATTGAAAGTTTTAGAAGTTCTTTTTTCATTTAGTTAGAAAAATTTTACGAAAGTTTGTATTTTTGACTAAATTTTATTTCTAATTACTAAAATAAATGATTCATCGTAATTATTACGAGGAAAATAGAATCCTCGTAATAAAACAAGAACCTAAAAGCTATTATTTTTTCTAATTATTTTGGTCTATAGCCTTTAGAGACAACAATTGATAAACCTTCTTTTGCTCTTTCTTTTAAGTTTTTCGAAACTTCTGGATTATTTACAATTGAGTTAAAAGAGGCATATGCTTTCTCAAATTCATTTTTTTGCATTTCAGCAATAGCTTTCTGTTCAATAATTTCATATTTCAATTCAGAACTCTTCTTCTCAACTTCAGAAATTTTTTCAATCAGCTCTGGTTTTTGAGATTCAACTTCATCAGCAACTAAAATTTTAACCATTAGTAAACCACCTAAATCTCTGATATAAGAATCACAAGAAGAACAATCATTAATGCTTTTATAAATTTCTAAAGCTTCAGATTTTTTTCCTTCATTCAACAAAAATGCTGCATAACGAATAGAAGCTATAGATCTAACACCACTTGGAACAGATTTATTATCAGCAATATTTTTTAAAGACTCTTTTGCTTTTTCTAAATTTCCAGTTTGCTCATCAATAATTGAAAGTTGTAAGATTTCTGAATATTTTTCTTCTTGAGAAGTTTTGTATAAGTTAAAAATAAAATAAATTACTAGTACCACTAAAGCAAAAGCTGAAAATGATAAGATAATTTTAGAATTTTTAGAGAAAAATTTTGCAACTTTTTCTGACCTTGCTTCAGACTTTACCTGACTAATAATTTGGTTAATTTCGTTATTTTGTGACATTTTATATTTAAATTTGAAATTATTATTTTTTCTTAAAAAGCGAAAATTTTTATTTAACTAGTTTTAAACAACAATTCAGAGTATTTTTTAGAAGATAAGCAATTGTCATTGGACCGACTCCTCCAGGAACTGGAGTTATTGCTTTAACAACATTTTTCACATTTTCAAAATCAACATCTCCTACTAATTTTGTTTTTCCATCTTCAATTGTAATTCTGTTAATACCTACATCAATTACAACTGAATCTTTTTTGACCATATCTGCTTTTATTAAACCAGGAACACCAGCAGCAACAATTATAATGTCAGACTGTAAACATTCTGCTTTCAGGTCTTTAGTAGAACGATTAGAAATTGTAACAGTGCAACTTTCAAGCATTAAAAGTCTAGCAAGCGGTCTCCCAACAATATTTGAAGACCCAACTACCAATGCTTTCATACCAGCTAAATTATTGCCAAGAGCCGACTTTATCAAATGAATAGAACCAAGTGGAGTACAAGGAATTAAAGCTGAATCACTTCCTTCAACTTCTCCGACTGAAAGTTTACCAACGTTAATAACGTGAAAACCATCTACATCTTTACGATAATCGATTGCACGAATCACTTTCTTGGTATCAATATGCTTAGGAAGAGGAAGTTGCACTAAAATTCCATGAATTTTTTTGTCTGCATTTAACTCTTCAATTTTGGAGATTAACTCTTCTTCTGAAATATCAGCGGCTAATTTATATTGCAAAGAATTCATTCCAACACTATGAGCAGTTTTTTCTTTATTTCCTACATAAACTTCACTTGCTGGATCGTTTCCAACTAAAATTACTGCTAAACTTGGAGTAACGCGAAACTCTTTTTTGATTCTTTCAACTTCTTTAGCAATTTCTAACCTTAAAGAAGCGGCAATTTCTTTACCATTAATAATTTGTGCTGTCATTTTCAGATATACTTTATAAAGGTTTTATAGATAATAACCAATCTTATGTGTAAGAAGCAATAATTCCAGTAGTTTTTATACTAATTATGCTTTTCTATAATTTGTTATTGGACGTTTTTTACCTTGAAGGTATATTCTTTCTAAATATTCACTAAGTAATTCCAAGAAATATTGCATTAACACTAGTTGAAACAAGAATTAATGCTGTAATTGTTATAAAACCAGCAGGCATGTAAATGTTAAAAAACAGTTTGGCAAAAATATAAAAAGAACTCAGAATTGCATCACAAAAAGCAACAAATAAACCACAACATAAGTTGCAATTCTTAAAGGCACAATTGGATTGGCTTACTATTGCATCAATTGCAATATTAAAACATCCTTTAAAAAGAAATTTACTTTTTTATAATTTTTTTCAACGTTTCTCACAACTACAAGCTAATTTCTTTGTTACTACCATTTTTACTGCATCTATAAGACAAATCTAAATATAGATTTGATCTCTTTTACTTAATTGCTTTTGCACTGCTGCTAATTCCAAAACAAATTGCCATAATAGATTAATCAATTTGATCACATTATTCTTTCTAATTTCTTCAATTTAGTGATTAACCTTTATTGGTGGTAATTAGTATTAAAAATTATAAAACTTAAAAAAGTAGAGGCTTAGTCTTTAATCATATTACTTTCAAACTCTTCGCGATCTAAAAAAGGATACATATCTTCCAAAGGTTTTGAAATTATGCGTCCATCAGGCAGTTTTTCTGAAGAAAGTTTTGGCTGAAAAATATAGTCATTATCTAAAATTACTTCACACAACACAGGACCTTTTTTAGATAAAACTTCTTTAATTTGAATTTCCAACTTATCATTATTTTCAACTCTTGCCACATCAATATCAAAAGCTGCGGCAATCTTAGCAAAATTTGGAACTGAAACACCCGATTCAGGACTGCATGCAACTAGCTTCTCACCAAAAAAGTTTCTTTGAGTTTGTCTTATTGAGGAATAACCAGAATTGTTAAGGACGAAAATTTTAATTGGTAAATTATAGTGTCTGATTGTTTGTAATTCTTGCAAATTCATCATAATACTACCATCTCCTGCAACGCAAATTACTTCTTTCTTATCACTAGCAAAGCATGCTCCTATTGCAGCTGGTAAATCATATCCCATTGAAGCATCACCTGAATTCCAAAAAACTCTTTGATTCTTTTTAATTTCTGCAGCTTGAAAGAGTGCAATAGAAGCTGTTCCATTTGCAGCAACAATAGTTGCGTCTTCTTTCAACAATTTAGTTAAAGAAATTATAAAATTGTAAGGATTTATAGCACCTTGTGACCTTTTATAATCTACATTTTTTTGCGGAGAATATTTTTCTTTTCTTAACCTGCTCCATTCAACCCAATCTTTTTTATCCTCAACTTTACTTTGAGAAATACTATTATCCAAAATTGGTAGAAATTCTTTTAAATCAGCACAAATTTTTAAATCAATTTTTAAGGTTGGTTTGTTTAACTCAGAATTATCAACATCAACAACAATTTTTTTTGCATTACGAGCAAACATTTCCCAGTTATAACTAATTTGTCTTATATTATTTCTTGTACCTAAAAACAAGACTAAATCAGCATTTTGTAGAACAAAATTTCCAGCCCTCTGACCAATTGTTCCTATTCTTCCCATGCAAAATGGATGATTTGATGAAACCACATCAACACCATTAAAAGTTGTCAAAACTGGAATTTTCAATTTATCAATAATTTGGTGTAAAACTTCAATTGTTTTTGAAAGCCTCACACCACTTCCAACAACAATTACTGGTCTTTTAGCTGAATTTATTACTTCAATTACTTGAGAAGCATTATCTAATAAGTTTTGTTTATTATTTGTTTCTACAGAAAAATCATCATCAATCAAATCATTTTCATCAATTATTGCACCTTGTATGTTAATTGGAATATCAATCCAAGTTGGTCCCATTCTTCCAGTTGTTGCAAGACTTATTGCTTTATGAAGAATTCTTTTTATATCTTTTGGATCTTTAACCATTTCAGCATATTTAGTAATTGGCTTTACCATAGAAATTATATCAACTTCTTGATCACCCAATTGACGCAAATTTGAATTTGGCACCGATGCAAGAGTTGTTTCATACTTAACTTGTCCAGAAATATAAAGTGCAGGAACTGAATCCGTCCACTGACCAAAAACACCATTTAAAGCATTAACTCCACCAGGACCAGTTGTCACATTTACAACTGCAAGTTTTTGATTAAGTCGTGCATAACCTTCTGCTGCAATAGCTGAAGCTTGTTCATGATGATTGCAAACATACTCAAGTTGCTCATGTTTTCCCAAAGAATCGTTTAAGTGCATTGCCCCACCACCAGAAATCATAAAAACGTGACGCACACCAAATTTTACTAGTTCTTTAGCAATAAAATCAGAAACTTTGATCATATTTAATTAGATTTATTTTTGAAAATTTTAGATAATTCTAACAAACCATCTATGGGTTTCTTCACCAGTTTTCAATAGTGAAAAACTTCCCTTACGATTTGTTAATCCTTAGAACAATGGCAATAAAATATCTCTACTACTTAAAACACCATATAAAACAAAATCGCTTATTAACTTTTTATTATCAATTTGATCTATTGCCTCTTTATATTGACATAACCATAAATGTTCAATATCAACTATGAGGTAACTCACATCAAATTTTCTCTCTTTAATTCTTAAAATACTTCCATCATATTTATAAAGCCAAGCAGAATCAAAAGCTAATAAATCAATATTTTGGCCGTAATTCAAAACTTCCTCAACAGTTAGAGAAGAAAAAATATTTCAAAAGAATGATTATTTCTTTGCTAACAAAGAACATTCATCAAAAAAATTAGCACCGTTCTTATTGAAGTAATCTTTGATCTGATGGTAAAAGTTAAGATCAAAACCATTACCACCAACGGCAATAGTTTCAAAACCATCTAACCTAATTTGGTTTAGGCATTGCTTTTCGAATATCGCTATTTCTACCAAGAACTAAAACAAGCCATTTTGATTTACTAAAATTACAAACCACGATTTAAAATGATATTTTTAAGTTTATCATTTTCACTGTAGGGACCATCTATGTTTTTAATTGTCAAAGCTTCGTTTGCTTTAAGCGGTTTTAGAATTTTCTCACCATTCATAACTTCACGACAAGATAACTGACCTTTACGCAAAGGAATAGCTAAGTAAAAGTCTTTTTCTAAGTTTTCTTTTGAAAGAACATAACCTGATTCAATATCTTTTTTAGCATAAACCCCTCTAACTAAAGCATCCAAGTACTCAGTCTCTTTCCACACATTTCAGCTGCTTTATGGAAAGCTTTAAACCAATCATCACAATTTTGAGGCAAAGAACAGTAAGAAGAAACCGGAACTCCTTCATAATCAATATCAATATGACGCTCCCAAGTTCTCACACCTTTGCCATAAGAAATTAACATTGATGAATGCCAATCATGATATTCATGAGTTGAAAGACCAATAACATGGCTTGAATAACGATTTTTCAGGTAATCAATCTGATCCAATTGTAAATCAGAGTCTTCCGAAGGATAAAGCGAAACACAGTGATTGATAGAAAGAGGAATATCACGCTTTTCAAAAAAATGCACTAAATCATCAAGATCTTTTTCTGAAGAGCCACCACTTGAAACAATTGTTGGCAAACGAGTTGAAGCAATTTTTTCAATCAGCGGCCAATCATTTATATCTGAGCTTGCAATTTTAATTATTGGCATTTTAAAAGCTACACACAAATCAACAGAAACTTCATCAAATGGGGTTGCCATTGGAATACAACCCAAATTTCTAATTTCCTTAACTAAGATAGAAAATTCTTCTTTAGTTAGTTTAGTATCTTCAGTTTTTTTAACATATCTTAGACTAGTGTTTCCTTTAAATTCTGGATGAATGAATTCTTCAACATCTCTAAACTGAAGCTTAATTGCAGCTTTCACATTATTAAAACGAACAACAGAAGCATGATCTCTAATCAACTTCAAACCTCTTTCAACTCTTCCCAAATGGTTATTTGCCATTTCAAGAACGAACAAATTTTCGAATAAATCTTTATCTCTTTGTAAAATTTTAGACATATTTAAGTAAAATTTAAGTTTCTATTGTGAAAACAATCCTTTTTTGATTATTTATCAACCAACAAAAAATCTTTGTTAATAATATTCTTATTTTGCAAATACCAATAATATAGCTTCTCTATAGAAGCTGAAATTTTTTCAAACTCGCAGTTTTTTATTTCTGTTTTTAGTCTTGAGTTATCACCACTATAATCAAGACCAAAACCATTTTCTTTTACCATGATTGGTAAATTTTTCTTTGAAAAATTATTAATCATCTCAGCTATTTTCAATAACTCAACTGAGAAATCTGGAGTGATATTGTAAGATTTATATTTCATATCATTTTCAATAAAAAATTCTAAGATCGAAATAAAATCATCAATGTAAACATAATCAAATTTACGATTTTGTTTGATTGTAATTGGCAAATCAAAAATTGTCTTACAAATTGCGTTTGAAATGAAACGAATTGTGTAATCTTCATATTTTCCAAATATGCCAAAAACCCGCAAATCAATAATATTATCAGCTTTTTCAATATAATTGCCAACCACATATTTACAAAACCCATGTTCATCTTTTGGAATTGTAGTTCCAAAAAATTCCTCCTTCATTTTTGGTTGGTAATTTTGCATGTCATAAATTGCACCAGATCCAATATTAATAAGCTTGCCAAAACAATTGGAATATTTCATCAAATTAAAAAACATTCTGGTATTGGTGTAAAACAAACCAGTCACATCACCAGCATTTCTATGCCCAGGTTTACAAGCAGAATGTATTACAACATCAAAATCTTTATTATTCTTAAAGAAGTTGGAAACTGATTCATCATTTGAAAGGTCAAGTTCTTGACGATTGGGCGCAATGATTTGGTATTTTTCTGTCAAATAAGATTCAACAATATTTTTACCAACGAAACCAGAACCTCCAGTAAGAAGAATTTTTTTCATTCTAATTTTTTCTAAAAATTATATTTGAAATTGTCTTTAATATAAGATCTTTTAAGATATCAAATACAGTTCTATTTATCAAAGTAATTTTATTTATTTATCAAATTGAAAAATTTAAAACAAATTTTAATCACCGGCGCTGCTGGATTTATTGGAAGTCACTTTGCAATTAAAGTTTGTCAGCTAGGTCACAAAACTATAGTTTTGGATTCTTTAACTTATGCAGCTGATATAAAAAATTTATTAACAATAAAAAATTACCCTAATTTTAAATTTATCAAAGGTGATATTTGCGATTTAAATTTAGTGCAAAAAATTCTTACAGAAGAAAAGATTGACTTTGTTATTAATTTTGCAGCTGAATCTCATGTTGATAATTCAATAAAAGCTCCTAACAACTTTATCCAAACCAATATTTTTGGAACTTTCAATCTTTTGGAATCATCTCTTAATTATTGGAAAAACTTAGATGATGAAAAAAAATCACAATTTCGTTTCTTACAAGTTTCAACAGATGAGGTTTATGGTTCGCTTGAAAGAGATGATCCAAAATTTAATGAGAAAAATCCTTATCGTCCAAACTCACCTTATTCTGCTTCTAAGGCATCTTCTGATCATTTAGTAAGAGCTTGGTTTGAAACATATGGTTTACCAACTATTATAACAAACTGTTCAAATAACTTTGGTCCTAATCAACATCAAGAAAAATTGATTCCAGCAGTTATTTATTATGCTATAAGAGAAAAAGATATCCCAATTTATGGTTCTGGAGAAAATATTCGTGATTGGATTTTTGTGAAAGATCATGTTGACGGATTATATAGAGCTCTTAAATTAGGAAGACCCGGTCAAACTTATTGCTTTGGAGGAAATTCGGAAAAAACAAATATTGAGATTGTAAACAAAATTTGTGAAATTCTTGACTCAATAAAACCAAGAAGCGATGGCAATTCTTATAAAAATCAAATAACGTTCGTGAATGATCGTTTAGGACACGACAAACGCTATGCAATTGACAATTCAAAAGTAGAAAAAGAACTTGATTTCAAAGTTTCTAAAAACTTTGAAGAAAGATTGGCAGAAACAATTGCTTGGTATGTAAATAAGTTTCAAATAACTTAAACCAAACAAGAAAAATAAAAAATTCTTGCAAATGAAGTCGCTAAAACCGAATAAACTAACCATTATAATTCTTGCATTTAATAGTCGTCATATCATTAGGTTTTGTTTAGAAAAACTTAATTTTGAAAGACACAGAATAATTGTGGTTGATAACTCAAGTCAAGATGGAACTGTTGATTTTATCAAAACCAATTTTCCTAAAACTGAAATAATTTCACTTAATCAAAATATTGGATATGGTCGTGCTAATAATATAGCTTTAAAAATTGTCAAAACCGAGTTTGCTCTTATTTTAAATCCAGATGCAATAATTTTAGAAAAAGATATTGATTTGATTATAAATGAGATGAAAGGAAATAAGAACATTGCCATCGCTGGTCCATTAATTATTGAGAATGAGTTAGTTACAGAAGAAATAGTCAATATTGAAAAAACAAAAATTGAAGAAGATTTCAATGGTATACGTGATATGTATTACGAAAAAATTGGCAATGGATTTGATTCAAGATTTATAAGTGGTGCTTGTCTTTTCTTACGCATATCAATCTTTCAAAAATTAGGTTTTTTTGACGAAAAAATTTTTCTTTTTTACGAAGATGATGAGCTTTGTATAAGAGCACGAAATAATGGTTACAAAAACTTAACTTTGCCCACAGCAAATGTTTGTCATATCGGGGCTTCTTCTTCAAAAAAAAGTTTACGCGGAGTTTATAGAAGAAATTGGCATTTAAAAGGTTGGTCAAAACTTTATTGGAAAGAAGTTCGTAAAGGAAAATTACGCGCTAAAAAATCAGCATTACGCTTAACAACTTTTTACTTTGTAAAATCACTAATTTCTTTAGTTAAATTTCAACCAGAAGAAATTGCCAAATTTTTTGGTGCCTTTGCAGGATCACTCTCTTTTTTAATTGGCTTAAAAGCTTTCAATAAAGATGGTACTGGTAGAGGATAGAGTATATATTTTTAATAAAATTTATAAAACATGAACTTTATAATTACAAAAACTCAGTTTGATGGTCTAAGAATTATTGAACCAAATCTATTTAAAGATAATCGTGGTTATTTTTATGAGAATTATAAATCATCGTCTTTTACTGAAATTGGGTTACATACAAATTTTATACAAGCAAACCAGTCCTTCTCTTATAAAAATGTTATTCGTGGACTTCATTTTCAAAGTAAAGAGTCTGCCCAAACAAAATTAGTAAGATGTATAAGTGGTGAAATATATGATGTTGCCGTTGATTTAAGAAAAGATTCTACAACTTTTGGTAAATATTTTGGAATTAACTTGTCATCACAGAATAAAATTATGCTATATATACCAAAAGGCTTTGCTCATGGTTTTTCAGTTTTATCTGAGAATGCAGAAGTATGCTATGAAATAGCTGGATCTGAGTATAGCCCAAAATCAGAGTTGGGAATTCGTTTTGATGACCCTATTTTAAAAATTGATTGGAAAATAACAAAACCAATTATTTCTGAAAAAGATCTTCTTTTACCTTTTTTTGATAATTCAAAAGAATATTTTTAAATGATAAAAACTATTTTGATTACAGGATCTAATGGTATGCTTGGAAAAGACTTAGTAGAAGTTCTTTCATATTCCAAATATAACGTCATAAAAACTACCAAATCAAATTTAGATATAACTAATCAAGACATAGTTGAAAAGTTTTTTTCTAATAATAAATTTGATTTAGTCATTAATTGTGCTGCTTATACAAATGTTGATAAAGCAGAAACAGAAGAGGAACTTTCATTTTTAGTAAATGAAACAGGAGCAAAGAATATCGCAATTGCTTCAGCTAAGAAAAATATTCCAGTTATATATATCAGCACAGACTATGTTTTTGATGGCGCAAAAAAGGATGCTTACTTACCAACAGATAAAGCTAATCCAATTAATGTTTATGGAAAATCAAAACTAGCTGGAGAAATTGCAGTCTCACAAAACAATCAAAAACACTATATTGTTCGTACCAGTTGGCTATATGCAAAACATGGAAAAAACTTTGTAAATACAATCCTTGAAATTGCTAAAACTCGAAAAGAAATTGAGGTTGTAAATGACCAAACTGGTTGTCCAACAAATACCATGGATTTGAGTAAAATGATAAAGCAGTTAATTGAGACAAAAAAACCTTACGGAACATATCATTTGTGTGGAACTAAATCTATGAGTTGGTTTAACTTTGCAAAAGAGATCTTTAAAATAAATAATCTAGACGTGAATGTAATACCAATTAAAACTAAAGAATTATCAAGGGTCGCTAGAAGACCTAAAAACTCATCAATGAAAAATTCTCTATATATTTAGAAACCCAATCTAGGTGCACCAATTTTAAGACAATTATAATAATATCCAGAAAATCCTGCTTTCTCCATTAATTCCATCACTACAGAAATATCATATTCAACTCTATAAGTTGTGAAAGACTCACCATCAAAAATAGCAAAACACGCTCTCGGATCATTATCCCTTGGTTGACCAACAGATCCTGGATTACAATAAACTTTACTCTTAAACTTTTTGACAATCTGTTTATGAGTGTGTCCGGAAGCAAAATAGTTAGCATCAACTTGATCAAAATATTCTTCTGTAGGGTTATCGATATACTCATCAATTGGATTAGAAAAGCCTCCATGAACCATCATCAAATCATTAAGCTTTAAGAATGGAGGAAGAGAAGAAAGCCAGTTATGATTAGATTCAGTGATAATCTTTTTTTGGAACTGCAAACAATCATTAACACTTTTTGAGCGAGGACAAAAACTTTTAGCCACAAGGTACCAATCATGATTACCCATTACTGACTTAATTCCTCTTCTTTGTAATTCTTCACAACATTCATTTATTTGTGTATAATAACCAACAATATCACCAAGACAGTATATATCTTTAATACCCATCTTATCTATTTCTTTCAAAACTTGTTTCAAAGCACTGTAGTTTCCATGTATATCAGAAATTATCGCTATCATTGTTCATAAATAATTATTTCTTCAGTATATCTGATCGCTTTTCCTTTCTTTAGAATCAAATTCTTAGGAAGTTTTTGTTCCAGAAAATATTCAACACTCATTAGACTCTCATTATAACCAAATGCAGTCCTAATAGAAGTAGCAGAAGAAATTCTTGGGTTTATCTCTAGAATTTTTAGCTGCTTTTTATCAATTCTAAATTGAAAATTTGTTGCTCCAATTGGATTAAAAATTTTAGCTAAATCTAATAATACATTTTCTATATTATCAATTTCAACCGTTTGTGCTATCTGAGTAAAACCTTCCCCAGAAAGTTTTCTTTTTAAACATATAAAAGAACATAAATTACTGTTTTTATCAAAAAAAGCAGATACCGTATATTCTTCATCACTACTTCCGATTAATGGTTGAATCATTAGATCATTTCCTATCTTACTTTTATAAGAATAGAGAGTATCATTATCATGAACTATAACTATTCCTTTAGAAGATGAGCCTTTTCTTGGTTTTAAAATCAATGGAAACTTAAAATCACGATCTATATCCAAAAATGTCTCTATCATATAAGGTGAGTTAAATTTCTTCAACTTTTGATAAAACAACCATTTATCAGAACAAACTTTAATTAATTCAATGTTATTAGTTAAAACTAGCGTGGAAGTTTCGCTTTCTATTCTATCTTTAAATTCTGACATCTTTATAACATCAACTTCAATAGCAGGAATAACCAAATCAATTTGATGTTTTTTTATTATTGAAATTAAAGATTCAATATAACCTTCTGTATTTGTAGATGGAACAATTTCAACCAAATCACTGAAATTAGATGCAATAGAATCTTTATAAATTGTTGTGCCTATTAATTTATAACCAAAGCCACGAAGTGACTTCAAAATACCATAACCTATTATACCAGAAGCACCAGAAACTAATATATTTTTTCTACTTACAGACATTCTGACCTGATTAATTCATTTTCATCTTTTGAAAGCAGTGGTGTTTGCATTTCAATACTAGCTCCTGGCTCAGGATTATTTTGCATATTAAGAGGAACCATAACCTCAATTATACAAGCTTCTAAGTCACTAATAAAATCTTTTGTAAGATTATATTGATCAACTGACTCTATTCTTAGATACTTTATATTGTAAGCTTTCGCTATAGCACTATAATTTGGAACAGAATAACCCGAAACAGAAGCAAAAGTACGATTATCAAAAATCCTTTCTTGTAATCTACGAATCATGCCAAGACAATTGTTATTAAATATGATTATTTTAATAGGCAAATTGTCTCTAACAATAGTTTGTAGCTCTTGAATATTCATTTGTATTCCACCATCACCATTAATAGATATAACCATAGTATTTTTCTTTGCATAAGAAGATCCTATAGCAGCTGGCAAAGAGAAACCCATTGAACCATATCCACCGCAATTAATTAATCTTTTATTTTTATCAATAGGCATTGCTTGAGCAACAGACATCTGATTTTGTCCAACATCTGAACATATAATAGCATCAGAAGGTAAATATTCAGAAAATACACGCAAAAAGTTATTTATTCCCACTTCTGTTTCATTAAGGTTATAGGAAGGATATCTTTCTCTCCATCTATTTATAATAGATAGCCAATCAGAAAATTTACATCCTGTAAAATCACACTCCAATAATTTTTCCAAAAATAATTCTACCGTAGTTCGCAAACTTATATGTTCTTTTAAATTTCTCCCAAACTCAAAACTATCAACATCAATTCTAATAACTTTTGCAAGAGATGCAAACTTACTTTTATCACCAGCAATTTGTCTCTCGTCAAGCCTTGAACCAAGTATTATCAGACAATCACAATAAGCTATTGCAAAATTTGCATACCTATTACCATAATGACCTATAAATCCTGAAAAGCACTCATGATCATGAGGTAGTGCATCTAATCCACATAAAGAAGAAACTGCTGGAATTCTTACCTTATTCAATAATTTCTTTAGGCTATTTTTTGCCTCAGAACTTCTTGAACCTCCTCCCAAAAGGATCAAAGGTCTCTTGGCACTTTTTATACAATCCAATATTAAATCTATATTAATCTCATCATAATTATTATCTTGTGGTATATAACTTCTCTGTCCTTCTATATTAATTTCCTGTCTTGCAATATCATAAGGTAAATCTATCAATACAGGACCCTTTCTACCAGACTTTGCAATATGTATAGATTTTTCCAAATAGTATCTGATATCTTCTGCTTTTTTGATATGAACAGCAAACTTGGTTATGTCAGATACCATTGAAACCATATCAATTTCCTCGAAAGCATTTTGTCTCAATTTCTTTGTTGTTCTTAAAGCCTTTGAATTAACGCTTCCTGCAATAAAAATACATGGCACAGAGTCAAAATATGCATTAGCAATCCCAGCTAACATATTACAAGAACTTGGAGCACCAGAAGAGGTTGCAACACCTATAGCTTCACTCACCATCGCAAATGAATTTGCTGCAAAAGAAGAAGCTTGTTCATGGTAATTTAAAACAAATTGTTGATATTCATGAGAATATATGGCATCAAGAAAATCAGCATTAAATCCTCCAAGATGTCCAAAAACAGTGCTCACACCATTTTTATAAAGGGTATCTGCTATATATTGTGTAACTTTCATATATTTTAAATTTCTTCCCTTCTTCAAATTAAAATCAAATAGTTTTTTATCTTGTTCTTTAACTACGAGCTAATTAATCATTTTTGTAACTACTAGATTCTACTTTGAAAAACCATTAGTAATTTTCTTACAATAGGTTTTTCTAACTATTTAATAACACTTGTTAATTGATTTATAAATTAATGTTTTGCTAATAGTTCCTAATCAAAATACTTCTGAGTCTTTCTAAACTTATTATCATAAGTGGCACTCATAGGAACTAAATATGTTAAGTAATTATTATCTAGTCAAGATCTCTTTCCATTAACATCTATATATTATAGTTATTCTACATATATTTTTAGAATAAAACCATTTTTTATATTTCCAATTCTGCATAACCAAATCCACCTTTACCAAAGTCATTACCACAATAGAACATAACGTATTTACCATTTATTTTTGCAATGTGAGGATATTCTATCATCTGACTGTCCCAACCACTTTCTGAAATATCAATTCCAGCTTTATAATCATCCCTTTGCCATGAAATAAGATCTTTAGAAAATGCATATCCTATACGATATGATTTTGTTCTGTCATGTCTAAAATCTAATCCCTCCCTATAACAAAAAAACATATGATAAATTCCATCTAGAAACATTATGGCTGGAGTTGTTTGACATTCATTATTAACTTTTTTTGGAATAATAGAAATAGCATCTCTTTGCCAATTTATTCCATCTTTAGAAGTAGCTTTTCTTATTGTATATTGAGATTCTATCTTTTCTTCTTCCTTAATCCATCTTTCACCTGAATGATAGAACATTAACCAATTATCATCAGCAAACTTGTAAACAAGAGGAGTAGAGTTTAGATAAGGTTCTTGTAAAGTTGGACCTAATAAAGGTCCTTTACCAATTTTTATGAATCTCTCTCCATCATTGCTTTTTGCAAAACCTATTTCCCAATCATAAGGAACACTGAATCCCCTAGACCATCCAACATAATATAAATAAAACTCATTATTATGTCTAACAACACTTATAGGCATAGAACCAAATTCATCAAATTCACCAATTCCTCCCAAATCCATTATTGGATTAGATGAAACACGAATAATTTTTTTTAAATTATTTTTCTCCACATCAACAAAACCACCAAAAGCCCTACAAACTCCATTTTGATAGGACTCCCTTGTGGCAAAATATATTCTTAAAAAATGACCAAAATCAACAGGAAAAGGACATTGCGCATGACTATGCATCCATGAAAAATTATTATTTGGGGAAAAAATAAGACCTTTTTTATTCCATTTCATCTCTATTCGTATTTGTTATTTTTGTATATCGTACTGCTTTATTATTTTACCTAGATCTATTTTTGAGTTAAACATCATCAAGTCCAAAAAAGATAAATTAGCAACGAAATCATTTTTATATTGTTTGTATGTAATCTTATCAAAAAAAGTATTTATATAAGCCAAATCCATACCATTTTTCTCAAAATTATCCGATTTATAAAGAGTTCTACCACCGGGTAAGTTAACATAAATATTGGTATTTAACTTTTTGCATAAATCTATAATCTTACTTTCAGCACGCAACGACAAATCATGTTCAATTTCGGAAGATCTAAAAATATTTGTTTTAATTCCGGAATATTCACAAATTTTTATTAGACTATTTTGTAAATAATTTACCAAATCATTGTCTTTATAAGTAATTATTTCTTCAATCAATGGAAACACTTCCTTAAAGTAAGGTGACTTAACATAAGAAAAAGAAATTACTTTCAAAAATTTGATTTTTTCTTTTTCAGAAAAAGAAAGTTTTGTATCACAAATTAATTTATTTTGAGAAGGCTTCTCTAGTGGTATTGAAAATAAGTGTTTATTTCCATCCAATAAAATATTATTTCTATTGATCCAACCCCTCATTATAAAATTTACATCATCAAATATAACGAAATTATCAACAGCATCAATTAATTGATAATATCCTATATAAGGGAAAATATATGGCTGCATTACCGCTGTTTTCATAATAATCCGTATTCCTTCTTAACTCTGCTATCTGATCTCATCTTTGCTTCATAATGAGAGTATATATAGTGAATATCTCTTGAACTCTTACCATATCTTTTTACAAAAAGAATGGAAAACCAAATTTCCCAACCACGCTTAACACCAAATATCTTTTTAAAGAAAAATAATAAATTGTATCTTATATTGCTTTTATAATGAAATTCGACAAAAGATTTTAATAGATCTGTACAAAACTTATCTTGTTTATGATCAAACAATTTAGCTAATTTAAAAGCAAACATACAATTAGCATCTTTGATAACCCTAGAACTTGAATTTGCAAATGTACTAGATTTTCCTATATTATATAAACCCATAATCTTATCATAAAAATAAATAGGACCATGAGCTAGATGATAATAATATAACAAATAATCAATTGGCAAAACACCAATATTGCCATAACCAATATTTCTAAAGATTCTTGATGAAGTTAAAATAAATGGTGACTTATCTCCTAACCTTATAGGGTTATTAAAATTAGCTTTTAAAGAATCATGAATATAAGACCTACTTACATTAGAAAGAACGTTTCTCTCCATAGTATCATGTCCAAAACCAACATATTCTGAATTAGACTCAAGAAAATCAATTGCTATCTGTATTTTATTTTCATCTAACCACATATCATCACCATCAATAATACAAAAATACTTAGTATTAACCTTCTTTATAGCGTGGTATGATTGTATCTTATCATAACTATTTAAAAATGTATTCTCATCTTGAATTATTAAATCAATTTTATCAGGATAAGCTTTAGCATATTCAAGACATATTTGAGAAGTATTATCAATTGAGGCATCATCCCAAATATGTATTTCATATTTGTATGATGTTTTTTGATTAACGACACTTTCTATACATTTGGAAATCGAATCTCCATGGTTATAGGTAAAAATAATAGCTGTTAAAATTGATTCCTTATTACTGAAATCACGGTTTTTAACTTCAACTTTTGGTATAAAATATGGAGGACCATATTCATAAATATTTTTTAATTCTTTTTTAATAAAATCATTTCTCTCAATTACTCTTTCTAAATATTGAAGCGTAACATTTGAAATTGATTCATATTCATTTTTGTCTGAAAAAGCTTTTTTTATATCTTCAACAACTCTATTGTGTAATTCAGAATAACTGCGATAAACAAATGGCAATGATTTTATATCTTTATTGGGAAAAAACTCATGATTATAAACTGTGATTCCTATGCTTCCCGCATAATATGGCTGAATATAATAGCCATCAAATCCTTCTCCAAAAGTTAAACAAAATGCTGCTTCAGATATTTCTTTCAAGAAATCACTATAAGATACATTTTCTATACATTCCAATTTAAAATCTGGCAAACTATTCTGTATCATAGTAAGAATTCTTTTTTTCATTGGATGATAGTCATTTGAATAAAAAATTCTTTTTTTCTTTTCCTCAAAACTCTTTTTTATTCCTTTACCTAAATCAAGATAAGACTTTAAATAGAATAATGGAATCTTGTACTTGTTGCATACTGATTGTGTATTAAAATTTTTAAATCCAACTGAATGTATTACATCAGAAGTAATGTTAAAAAGATTTTCAATACTTGTGTAACTGGGCATAAGGTCTATGTTCTGATTAAGTATATTTATTCTTACTTTAGAAACAGATTTTAATCTCAAAATTTGTTTTTTTGTTAATTTTGAATAAAATTTTGAGGCATAAACTTCTGGCAAATGTATAAATAACTCTTCAATATTATTAGCATTATCAATCACTTGTGAAAAACGATAAATCTTTTCATCATTATCAAAATTTGTATTTTTTGAATATGTGGTTGAACCAGGATAAGTTACAAGGATGGAAACCATTTTACTGTCAATTTCTCTTGAAAAAGAACATATGTTAAAAATAGACATAATTCCACCCGATATAGAATTTTCTTTTGGAATCAAGAAAATAGAGAGTTTTTTCGTGTTTCTTAACTCTGTAAGGTCATAACTATCTTGTATTAAACACTCTCTTTTGTAGTCTAAAACTTTTTTTAATCTGCGCCTAATTGATCTTATTTTTTTATTTAAATATTTCATAAATAATACGTATTTTTAATAATCGTTTAGCTCTTTTTTGTAAACCAGCTATGAGGAAATAACATTCAATATTTTTAATTGATCTTCATAAGATAAACCACTATGGAAAGGAAGACACATTATCTTATCTTTAATATCATTTGCTACCACTAAATTATCTTTTGAAGACGACTCGAGATTCTCATAACACTTATAATCTGAACATAAAGGATAAAAGTATTTTCTAACAATAATATTTTGGGACTTAAATTTTTCACATAATTCATCTCTGGTTATCTTATAATTTCTCTCCACTAAGATAGGATAATATTGATATGAATCTTTAACATTTTTAGGCATTGTTGGAATGGTAATTCCTCTAACTAATGATAGCTTGTCGTTGTAAAATTTTTTTATATAAGATCTTTTTTCTCTCTCTTCATCAATCAGTTTTAGGTTTAAAATACCAACCGCAGCTTGCAATTCATTTAGTTTACCATTAAGACCCACCTCTTTTATTGGTTCTTCTCCACAAATACCAAAATTTCTAAGTTTTGAAATTTTATCATTCAAAGAATAATTCTGGAAAACTAAACAACCTCCTTCAATAGTATTAAAAAGTTTAGTAGCATGAAATGAAAACATTGTCATGTCTCCAAACGAGCCAATACTTTTATTATCAATCTCAGTTAAAAAAGCATGTGCTGCATCATAAATTACTTTTAAGTTATATTTTGAAGCTATTCTTTGAATCTTTTCAACATCGCATGGAAAACCATATACATGAACAGCAAAAATTGCAGACGTTTTTTCCGTTATGAGTCTTTCAATCTTATTTGCGTCAATACACATTGTGTTAGGTTCAATATCACAAAATACGGGCTGCAAATTATTCCAAATCAGTGAGTGTGGTCCAGCAGCGAATGTGAAAGGCGTTGTAATTACTTCACTACCAGCAGGAAGATTCAAAGCTTTTAAACCAACAATTAAAGCTATAGTTCCGTTGTTAAACAATGAGATATTGTTAGATTTTAAAACATTTTTTAATTTTTCTTCAAGAGCCTGGTGCTTTTTCCCAACATTTGTTACCCATTTACTTTCCCATACCTCTTGTATCTCTTTATACAAATCTTGTATATCAGGCAGTAATGGAGAAGTTATTAATATTTCTTTATCTATTTTCATTATAATAATTTCATAACTTTTCTTAACTAAAAATAGAAAAAAGAGGTTAGAAGAATAAAATCTTTTTAGTAAAAAGATTAACTTAATCTATTGTTAAGAGCCATCTCTAAATATTTTCTATATGTTGAACCTTTTTTATAATTCTGAATTAATTTATCAAATTTTATTTTATCAATAAAACCTTTATTAAAAGCCATTTCTTCAATACAAGCAATTTTTAAACCTTGGCGTTTTTCAACAATTTGTATGAATTGCGATGCCTCTAACAAAGAATCTGGAGTTCCAGCATCAAGCCAAGCAAAACCTCGTTTTAATTTTACAACTCCAAGCTCTTCATTGTTTAAATATACGTTATTAACATCAGTAATTTCAAGCTCACCACGATCTGATAGTTCTAAATTTTTTGCTATTCCAATAACTTTTGAATTATAAATATAAATTCCAACGACTGCAAAATTAGATTTTGGATTTTTTGGTTTTTCTTCAATTGAAATTATTTTAGAAGTTTTATCATCAAACTCGACAACTCCATATCTTGAAGGATCTGGAACATGATATGCAAAAACTAATCCACCAATTTCACCGTTTATTATTTTATCAATTTTTGGCTGCAAGTTTTCACTGTTAATTTCTGAGCCATAAAAAATATTATCTCCTAATATCAAACAAACATTATCATTTCCAATAAAATCTTCTCCTAAAACAAAAGCCTCAGCAATACCATTTGGGTTTTCTTGAACTTTGTAAGAAATTTCAATTCCATAATCCTCACCATTTCCTAAAAGTTTTTTAATATTTGGAATATCCTGAGGAGTTGAAATTATAAGAATATCTTTGATGTTTAAATTCATTAAAGTTGCTAACGGATAACAAATCATCGGCTTATCATAAACTGGCAAAAGCTGCTTGCTAACCACATTTGTAAGTGGTGCTAATCTTGTTCCAGATCCACCAGCAAGAATAATCCCTTTCATTTTATATTTTCAGAATTTTTAAAATTAATTTCACCAAACTTTCCAAGACGCTTTTCCAGCTTGCCACATATTTTCAAGTTGTACTTTGTCACGCAAAGTGTCCATTGGTTGCCAAAAACCTGTATGCTTAAACGCCATTAATTGATTGTCAATTGCCAAATTTTTGAGTGGTTCTTGCTCAAATAAAGTTTTATCACCTTCAATATATTCAATAGCTTTTGGTGACAAAACAAAGAATCCGCCATTGATAAAATTGCCGTCGCCATCGGGCTTTTCTTGAAATTCAGTGATTAAATTTTGATTATTAATGTTTAATGCACCAAATCTTCCCGGAGGTTGCGTTGCCGTAAGAGTTGCTAATTTTTTGTGAGATTTATGAAAATCAACTAACTTAGAAATATTTACATCTGAAACACCATCGCCATAAGTTAGACAAAAATCTTCTTCATCTTTCACATAAGGCAAAATTCTTTTAATTCTGCCACCAGTCATTGTTTCTTCACCAGTATCAACCAAAGTAACTTTCCAATCTTCAGCGTAATTATTGTGAATTTTGGAAGTGTTATTTGCCAAATCAAAAGTTACATCTGACATGTGAAGATGGTAATTGGCGAAATATTCCTTAATTATGTAACCTTTATAACCCAAACAAATTATAAAATTTTTTATTCCATGAGCAGAATAAATTTTCATAATATGCCACAAAATTGGTTTGCCACCAATTTCAACCATTGGTTTTGGACGACTTCCAGTTTCTTCACTTAACCTTGTTCCCAAACCACCCGCAAGAATTACTGCTTTCATAATTTTTCTGAAAAAATCGTTTTAAGCCTCCTTTGCAAAAAGAGGTGGCGCGCCAGCGCCGGAGGATTTAAAAAGTACAAAACCTTAATCGAATTTTAAATAAACTTCTTTTAAATCACCCGTCTCAAATACCTAACGGCATTTGATACACCCTCTTTTACAAAGAGGGCTTTTTTAAATTTTACTTAAACTGCGCCATAAATTCATCAACTGTTGAATGCATATGAGCAATCATCTTATCAGTAAGACCATGATGACAAGCAAGCAAAACTCCACCACGCATAATATTGTCAGAATTTTTCAAGTCTTGTGATTTTCTCATTTCAAGGTTTTTGTATCCAGGTTGTCTAGTGACGTTTCCCGTGAATACAACACGAGTTTGGATATTTCTTTTTTCCAAGAAAATTTGGAAATCACGACGCTCAAAAGGCGCAGTTTCTTTGATAATAATTGGGAAAGCTAACCAACCTGTTCTTGCATTTTCAGTTTCAGTAGGAAGAGTAATAAATTCTTCATATTTTTTAAAGAAATCAGTTTGAGTTTGATAATTTCTTCTTCTAGTAATAATATTATTTTCCAAATCACCAAGCTGGACTAAACCAAAAGATGCTCCTATTTCAGAACCCTCTAAGTTGTAACCAATTGTTTCAAATACAAATTTTGCGTCATACTTGATGCCGTCAACATCAACATTGAAACGGTTTTCAATTGCTTCTGATTTTTCATCAAAAATTGATGAACTTCTGCCCCAAGAGCGCAGTAATTTTGATCTTTTCAATTGTTCATCATCATTAATACACAAAGCTCCACCGTTTCCTGCACAGTTTATAATATGCGATCCATAAAAACTGGTAATTGACATGTCAGACCAAGCACCACTTGATTTTCCATTTAAGGTTGCACCCAATGTATCAGCTGAATCTTCAATAACTTTTAAATTATATTTTTTAGCAATTTCAGCAATTTTGTCCCACTGACAAATATTACCAATTAAGTTTGGCGCAACAATCGCGACAGTTTTAGGTGAAATCATTTCTTCAATTTTGGCTGGATCAATACAGTAATCAGAAACTCCAACATCAACAAATACAGGAATTAATCCATTTTTAACAATACAACCAACAGTTGTTGAAAAAGTAAGAGCTGGAGTAATCACTTCACTGCCTGGTTTGAAACCAAAAGCTTCCATACCAATATAAAGTGCAGAAGAACCAGAGTTGACATAAAGACAATGTTTTTTATCAAAAAGAGCTGCAATTTTTGATTCAAACTCACGAGCATATTTACCCATTTGAGTTCCTTCTTGCAAACATTTCACAACTGCGTCAATTTCTTTTTGACCATATACAGTTTTAGCGTAAGATACTGAAATCATTTTTGGATTATATTAAAGTTAAATCATAAATATTTTAATTTTCTGAGCTAAAAAGTTAATTCAGAAAACTTTATTAAATTAGAATCTCTTTTTGAAATAATTGGATTTTCTATTTTCCAATCAAAACCAAAAGAATTCCATAAAATACCACTATCGGCTTTTTCACAGAATTCACCAGATTGCAAATAATTAACAATCGATTTTTTACTTAAAGTTAAGAAACCATGAGCAATTCCTTTACATAAGAAAACCATTTTTGAATTACTTTCAGATAAAACCACAGAATCAAAACAACCATAAGTTAAAGAGTCTTGTCTAATATCTAAAAAAACATCCAAAACCTCTCCATCAAAACAACTTATTAGCTTTGAAACCTGATTAGGATTATGTTGAAAATGCATTCCTCTAATACAATCTTTTTTTGAAATCGAGTAAAATGATTCATTGAAATTTACATCAATACCAATTTCTTTAAAAGCCGATTTATTATAGGTTTTTGTAAAAGACCCTCTTTCATCATTATATTTATTACATTGAATTATGTAACACCCTTTAATTGTAGATTCTGAAAAATGCATTATCGATTAGAAATTGATTTTATGATTTTTTTAATTTCATCTTCAAAATTCTCAGAAACATCTTCTAAGAGATTATATTTCTTTAACTTAGTCAAATCTGCAGCAATCAAATCAATTTGATTTTTATCTAAATTATCAATTGAGTCATTAAATAATTTATCGTCAATATTTAACAAATTAAGAATTAAATAAACCAACTGTCTTAAAGAATAAACATTTCCACACGAAACATTAAATTCTCCTTTTATATCTCTTTTAAGAAGATTGATAAATATTTGCGCCGCCGCAGAACTAGAAATGTAATCTCTTAATACATTAGGATTTCGACAACTAATCTCTTTTCCTTGCAGAGAAGAATTTATAACTGAAGAAATAAACTTATTCTTATCTTCACCTTCACCAAAAAGAAAAAATATCTTACCCCAACAAAAATCAATGTTCATTTTTTCACAATAATCTTTTGCAATATTTTTAAAATTAACTTTGTTTTTACCATAAAACGTATTTGGAAAATTTAATGTACTATCCTCATTCAATAGCCCTGAGTTTTGTGATGAATATTCCATAAATGTTTCTGCGCCAACAAACTTTTTACCACCATTTTCAGCAAAATGTTTTAGCAAATTTATACTAGATTTTAACCAATCAAAATTACTAACTGATTCAGCATATTTTCCATGTTCTGTTGTCCATGCCAAATGAATCAAATGTGTAGCAGAAATATGTTTTAACAAATCAGAAATCGCTTTTTCATCAAAGATATTACAAGGAATTTTTTTAATATTTTTGGATGATTTTATTACCGAATCATTTGTCTTGTAAAGAGCATAAACTTCAAACTCGCTATCCGATAAAATTTCCATTATTCTTCTACCAAGAATTCCACTAGCTCCTGTAACAATCAGTTTTTTCATTGGCTTAATAAAGAACTTTTTTTAATATTTCTAATTTTTTCGATCTCATCAACTTTTTCTCTATAAAACTCCTCAGTAATTGAAATAGCTTTTACCATCCCAGAAAACAAATTATCATCTATATACTCAATCATACCACTACTAAATTCACTATAACTCTCAGCAAAACTTTTATTTATCACCAATGGCTTAGCCATTGCAATTGCAATATTTATTGAAGAAGAAGACACGGATTTAAAATATTTTATTAGATTATACGATGAATTATCAACTAAAGGAATTATATAATCAGAATTGTTTATTTCCGAAAAAAAATTTTTATAATTTTCAACATTTTTACAAAAATCAAAATATTGCTCCAAATCATTCTCCAACAACAACTTTTTGAATTCTTCAGCATCTTTTGTATTACTTCTTCCAATTATTTTTACAATAAAACTACTCTTAAATTGATTTAATTTAGACAACTGTAAGACCGAATCTAGCAACGATTTATAGTTTCTTCTATTATTTGAAAAATTCCCTTGAACAGCAAATATAATTTTTTGTTTATCAAAAGATTTCTTTATAAAATCTCCATAATAGTAGGGGTAAACTATCTCTGTTTCTATATTTTTATCTGTTAATAGCTTTACAACGTGTTTAGAAATAAGTACTGGAATAAAGTTTAGTGATAAACCGCTGTTTAATACATCAACTAAATTTTGTGAATTATGCACTAAAACCCTAGTTTTATTATTTGATTTAACAGATTTAATCTCATCTATAATAAAGGATTTTTCTGGCTTTCGATAATCTTCAAAACTATTAAAGATAAAATATTCGTAAATACCAAATCTTCTAAAGATGTTCCAGTATTTTATCTTGAAAAACTTATATTTTAGATCTTTGCAAAAGAATAAACTATTTTTCTCAATATTTTGTTTTTTTGTAAAAATATGCACATAAAAACCTTTATTATTCAAATACTGAACCACAGAAGGAAAAAGTTCATCATGACATGTATTGAATTCTATTAAAGCACATAACTTCATTATTTCTAAAAGCTTTTATTTTTTATCTTTTTTATTTTTTTTCTATTTTTTGGCATTCTGAAATTCCTTAAATCATTTATTAATGAGCCAAAAAAACTAGGTTTAAAAACAATGTCTTTCACCCATTTATTTTGCATTATTATCATAATATAGTTCTGAGATAAGAAATCTTCATTTTGTCCAAGCATTTTTTCTTCTTTATAAAAAATATCATAATGATATACTTTTGCCAATGGGCCTATTGTTCTAAATTTAATATCTTGTGATAATAAAAACTCACCATACCAGTTCATTTCATAAGGAGAAATTTCAATCATTTTCTCAAAATCCATATTGAGCTCTTTTAATCTTTTATCCAGTGACTCTAATACTTTAACATTCCATATACATGGACTACCAAAAGTATATAATATTTTATCATTCCTGTTAAAAAAATTAGAAATTTTACTAAAAGAATCTCTAGCTTTATCAATAATGAATAAAAGATCTCTTCTTACCAAGAATTCAAAAAATAACTTATCTTCAAAACAAACAAATAAAGGATTGCCATTCGCATCAATAAAATCTGAGTAATAAAAATTTTTAATAAAATACGAATCAGAATCTAAAACAATATAGTTTTCAGCAATGTTTGTTTTATAAAAATTTAGCTTCACAATCTGTTGGGTTTGCCAACTTTGTTCAAAAGTTTTCCCTACTATATCTTCGTCAGATATCAAAATTACACCATCTAGCTCTTTCTTAAAAATATCAAAATCTTCTTGAGGACATGATACACAAAATGGTATTTTATCTGAGTTATACTTCTTTACTGAATCGTTTAGTATTTTAATTCTCGATAAGTCTCCTCTGTAAGATTTGCAATATAAAACAATTTTATGCACTTACTTTCTCCTAAAAAAATTCTTAACCAAACAAAACCTAATAAAAAAAGGTAAAGATGTGATAATTTTAAACAAACTTTTTTCTTTACAAGATTGATAAAAATAGTGGCTAATTTCATTTATGATTTTTCGTTTCCAAAGTTTAGAACCCAAGATTACGTTTTGTAAGTAAAAATAAGTTACTATCTTGGATAAAAGATTATTTTTGCCCTTAATTGCAACTATCATTATTTCGTAATACATAGAAAAATTCGGGTATAAAAAAGATTTTTCTACTAAAGGAGAATCGAGAGTTTTGTACCTATCCAATTCTGTTTTTTTTTCAAAACTTCTATAATAAAATAACTTTTCTGGACATTTAACAAAATCCCCTTGCCTTATTAAATCCGCTAGTATTATTACGTCCGCACCATAATTCAAACGATCTATTTTTATATTTTCTAAAACTTCTCTTCTAATCAAACCAAAAATAGAGTACCATCCTTCTCTTAACAATAGAGATTTGAACCTTTGGTTATAAGTCATTTTATTTGTATCAAAATTATCATACAGACTGTAATCTTTACTTGTCCTAACCAACCCTTCTTCATCTATAAATTCAATTGCTGGAGCACACATTACAGCATATGGGTATTTTTTTAGATGTTCTAAACATTTTGATATAAAACTTGGATGCCAAACATCATCAAAAGATGCCCAAGCAAAATAACTACCTTTTGAAATCCTAAAAACTAAGTCATAATTTCTTGCAGCACCAATATTTTCTTGATTTCTATGATAAATTATTCTGCTATCTATACTTGCATATTTTTTACAAATTTCTTCCGTTTTATCAGTTGAACAGTTATCAGAAATAACAATTTCAAAATTTTCATAATCCTGACTCAGCAGCGATTCTATCGCATATTTTAGATATTTCTCAGCATTATATATCAATAAGCCTATACTGACTAAATCTTTTTTAACTTCATTCATATAAATAAATTACCCAAATATTTACTAATTTGTTTATCCGTAATATTTTTCACTTTTTTCGAGTTGTAAATATAATTTTTATACCACTCAGCTGTCATTTGCATTGTTTCATCAAAAGTTAAATTTGGCTTCCAACCAAGTTCAGTTTTTGCTTTTATGTTATCAAGCTTCAAAATCCCCGCTTCGTGTAAAGTGGCGTCTTCATATATTTTGTAAGAACCAACTCCTAAATTTTTAATCAAAGATTTAGTTAAGTTTTCAACATTAACCTCTTTGTCATTATCTGGTCCAAAATTATAAGAAGTTGCATACTTCTTACCATCTTCATAAAGCTTTTTAGTCAAAAGCAAGTAACCATAAAGTGGTTCAAGAACGTGTTGCCAAGGCCTGATTGCACCCGGTGCTCGCAATTCAACCTCACGTCCAAATTTTATACTACGAAAAATATCAGGAATTATACGATCATTTGAAAAATCACCCCCACCTATTACATTTCCTGCACGAGCTGATGCCAAAAAAATTCCTTCTTTTTCAAAAAATGAACGTCTATAAGATGAAGTTAAAATTTCAGCACAAGCTTTGCTAGAGGAATAAGGATCATAACCACCTAAATGATCATCTTCTTTATAAGCATAATCAATCTCCTTATTTTCATAACACTTATCAGTCGTGATATTTAGAATAGCTTTTACTGAACCAGATTTTCTTGCCGCTTCAAAAACATTTAAAGTTCCAATTACATTAGTTTCATAAGTTTCTTTTGGATCAAAATAAGATCTTCTGACAAGTGGCTGTGCTGCCATGTGAATTAAAATTTCTGCCTTTGATTCCTTAACAGCTTTTTTAATAGCTTCTTCATCACGAATATCAGCAATAATTGATTTTTTAATATTTTTTTCAACCTCAGCCAATTTAAACAAACTTTCATCTTCTGTTTGCAAAGCATACCCAACAACTTCCGCACCCATTTGCACAAGCCATAGACTAAGCCATGAGCCTTTAAAACCTGTGTGACCAGTTAAAAATACTTTTTTATTTTTGTAAAAATTTTGCAATTCTAACATTTGTTATCCAAATACCATTTATAAACTAATTTCAAACCATCTTCCAAAGAGGTTTTGGCTTTCCAACCAAAATTATTAATTTTTGAAACATCCATACATTTTTTTGGAGTTCCATCAGGTTTGGTTTTGTCAAATTTAATTTCACCAACATAACCAACTGTTTTTTTTACCAAATTTGCTAATTCTAAAATTGTAACGTCAGAGCCAGATCCAATATTGATTAAATCTTTAATTTCTTTATTACTCATCACAAAAACACAAGCTTCGGCCAAATCATCAGCATAAAGAAACTCACGTTTTGGAGTACCACTTCCCCAAACTTCAACTGAAGTTTGATTATTAACTTTTGCTTCGTGAAATTTACGAAGTAGAGCTGGTAACACATGAGAATTTTTTAAATCAAAATTATCATTAATTCCATATAAATTTGTAGGCATAACTGGCACAAAGTCACAATCATATTGAGCTCTATATGCATCACACATTTTAACACCTGCAATTTTCGCAATTGCGTAACCATAATTTGTTTGCTCAAGTTCACCTGTCAAAAGATATTCTTCTTTAATTGGTTGTGGTGCAAATTTTGGATAAATGCAAGAACTCCCGAGAAAAACTAAACGCTTAACTTTATTGAGATAAGAATTGTGAATTATATTATTTTGAATTTGTAAATTTTCATAAGTAAAATCTGCCATTTGACTTCTGTTTGCTTCAATTCCACCAACTTTTGCTGCTGCTAAAAAAACATATTCTGGTTTCTCTTTGGCAAAGAAATCGGCAACCATTTTTTGGTCAAGCAAATTTAATTCTGACTTTGTTTTAGTTAAAATATTAGAATAACCTTGCTTTTGTAATTCTCTTACAATTGCCGAACCAACCATTCCGCGATGTCCCGCAACAAAAATTTTTGAATTATTTTCCATTTTAAATATACTAACTTGCTTTTATTTCCTTCAAGAATGCTTTATCTAAACTTATTTCATGATGTTTATTTTTAAATCCTATTGGAGTTCCTTCATACACAATTTTTGCTTCATTTAAGACTGCAATTGAATCACAAATTTCATCCATATCTGATAAGATATGAGAACTAAAAAATACAGTTTTCCCAGAATTTTTATATGCGATCATTTCTTTTTTAAGAGCAATTCTTGCTTTCGGATCAAGTCCAGACATAGGCTCATCTAAAATAACTAAATCAGCTTCTGATAAAAATACCGCCAAAAGACCAAGTTTTTGAGTCATTCCTTTTGAGTATTTTGTAACCTTTTGCTTTAGAACATCAAATTTCAGATCCAAGTTCTCACAAATTTGTTTTGCTTTGTTTGCGTCAAATTTTTTGCCATAAAAATCTAAAACAAAAGTAACAAACTCAATTCCTTTTAAATGTTGCGAAGGTTGAAACTTTTCTGGCAAATAACAAATTTTTTTCCGACTTTTTGGTAAAACTCTAGAAACACCAAAAATTTCAACTTCTCCATGATCTTGATCTAAAAGATCTAAAATAATTTTGATTAAAGTGGTTTTTCCCATTCCATTTAGACCAATAAATCCAAATATTTCGTTTTCTTTAACATCAAAACTAACTTTATTTAAGACAGGTTTGTCTGTAAATTTTTTAGAAATTTCAAAAACTTTTAAAGGAGTATTCATTTTTAAATTAGTTATCTAATAAATTGTTCATTGCCAAAATTGAAATTGCATAACCATCAACTCCAAGGCCGGATATTACAGCTGTTACAACAGGACTTAAAAAAGACTTATGACGAAATTCTTCTCTTTTAAAAACATTAGAAATATGTAATTCAATTTTTGGTTTATGAAACATCTCCAAAGCATCACGAATTGCAACTGAAGTATGAGTATAAGCTGCGGCATTTATAATTATTGCATCAAAGTTATCTATCGCATCTTGAATAAAATTAACCAAATCACCTTCATTATTTGATTGCTGAAATTCAACTTTTAAATCAAGTTCCTCAGCTAATTTTTGACAATCATGCTCAATTTTTGCTAACGATGAGTCACCATAAATTTCTTTATCTCTTTTATGCAGAAGATTAAGGTTTGGACCATTTAAAACTAATATTTTCTTTTTCATAATTTATACCTTATTTTATTAATTTTATTTGAATTTTTTTCAATCCAATTTGTCATCTTAAGCCAAACTATCTGTCATACTGAGTGTAAGAGAAGGTTGACAAGCTGATGAAAACAAAAAGATATTATTAAACTACTTTTTAGCTGAAAGTTCAATTTTCACATAAGAAAAAATTGTAATTGGAACTGAAATTGCATAAGTTATTCCAATAATTGCTAAAGTTGCCCAAGGCTCTAAAATTAAACCAATTACAATTGATCCAAGAATAAGTAAAGTTAAGTAAGCATATTCATTTCTAATTGGAATCTTTTTAATTGATATTGTTGGAACTCTGCTTGCCATCAATACAGCTAATATAGCAACGTAGTTAATAATTATTGCCGCATTATTATAAAAACCTTCCCCAAATTCATAAGTTAAAACCATAGGAAGCATTGCCATAGCAGCACCAACAGGAGCAGGAATGCCTTTAAAAAAATATTTCTCTAAAATTGGATTTTTAACTTCACGAGTTAAATCAACATTGAATCTTGCAAGTCTAATTGCACTACAAACTGAAAAAAATAAAACTAAAGCCCAATCAAAGCCTTTAAAAGAAGTATAAGAATTAAGCCAACAGTAAATTACAAAACCAGGAACAACCCCAAAGTTTACAAAATCAGCCAAAGAATCAAGTTGAGCTCCAAAATCGCTGCTAGAGTTAAAGAATCTTGCTAGCCTACCATCAATTCCATCCATAAAACCAGATAGTAAAACAAAAGCTGTGGCTTTAAGAAATTCTTGATTCATTGCAAAACGTATTGCTGTTAAACCAATGCATATACTACTTAAAGTAACAAGGTTTGGCAATAGTTTAAAAAGTGGATGATAATCACTTTTATCAAATCTGTGTTCCATTTTTTTTGACATATTTAATTATTTTATAGCAATTGTTAGTGAAGTAAATTTATAACGAATTAGCAATATATAGCGTTCGTATTAAATAAAAAGTTGATTTATAAGGAAAAACATGGCTAATTTTTAGTAGCTTTGCAAAAAAAGCAATCATACATTGTCAAAAAAGAATGGATCTTTAAAAAAAATGAAAAAAAACGACAACGAACTAGCTCGTAAAATGGCTAATTGTATCAGATTTTTATCAATTGATACAATTGAAAGATCAGCTTCTGGTCATCCAGGAATGCCAATGGGAATGGCTGATGTAGCAACTGTTTTATTTAGCGAATTCTTAAAGTTTGATGCAAAAAAACCCAACTGGCTTGATCGTGATCGTTTTATTCTTTCTGCTGGACATGGCTCAATGTTGCTTTACTCCTTACTATATCTTTGCGGATACAAAGATATAGATCTTGATGATTTGAAAAGTTTTCGTCAGCTTGGTTCAAAATGTGCTGGACACCCAGAATATGGTCATATAGAAGGAATAGAAACCACAACTGGACCTTTGGGACAAGGAATTGGAAATGCAGTTGGTATGGCTTTGGCTGAAAGAATGCTTGCTGCAAGACTTGGGGACGAAATAATAAATCACAAAACTTATTGTATAGCTGGTGATGGGTGTTTGATGGAAGGGATTAGTCAAGAATCCATATCAATTGCAGGACATTTGAAGTTAAATAAATTGATTTTGTTATGGGATAATAACTCTATATCAATTGATGGAGACACCGCAATTGCAACTTCAGAAAACATGAAAATGCGTTTTGAAGCTTGTAACTGGAAGGTCATTCAGATTGATGGTCATAATTTTGATGAAATTAGAGCAGCATTAAAAGAATCTCAAAACTCTGATAAACCTGTGATGATTGATTGCAAAACAATAATTGCTTATGGATCACCAAACAAAGCTGGATCTGAAAAATCTCACGGCTCACCCCTCGGAGCTGAAGAAGTTTTAAAGGTACGTGAAAAATTAAACTGGAATCATGCAGCTTTTGTAATTCCTGAAGAGTTAGAAGAAAAATGGTTTGATGCTGGCAAAAGATCTCATAAAATTTTTAAAGAATGGGAAGAAAGATTCGAAAAACTTGATGAAATAAAAAAATCTGAAATCAATCGAATTCTAAAAAAAGAATTACCAGAAGACTTCAAAAAGAAATTAGAAAGCTTCAAACAAAAAGTATTTTTGGAAAAACCAAAACAAGCTACCCGCAAATCTTCTCATAATACACTTGAAGTTTTAACAGCAGAACTTCCTGAAATGATTGGTGGTTCAGCTGATCTTACCGAGTCAGTTTTGACAAAAACTTCTTATACAAAATCAATAACCAAAGATGATTTTTCTGGAAGATATATTCACTATGGAATCAGAGAGCATGCAATGGGTGCAGTGATGAACGGCTTGGCTCTTCATGGTGGGTTTTTACCATATGCTGGAACTTTCCTTGTTTTTTCCGATTACATGAAACCAGCAATTAGACTTGCGGCACTAATGAAATTACAAGTAATTTACGTTTTCACTCACGACTCAATTGGCCTTGGTGAAGACGGCCCAACCCATCAGCCAGTCGAACATTTAGCAAGTTTAAGGGCTATTCCAAACTTGAATGTTTATCGTCCAGCTGATGCGCAAGAAACAATTGGTTGCTATGAACAAGCATTAAAATCCAAGAACACTCCTTCCGCAATCATTCTGACAAGACAAAATGTATCTTTCCTACGTTCAGAATATAAAAAAGAGGCTGGAATGTGTGGTTTTGGTGGTTATATAATTTCAGATACTGCTCTTGAAATTGAACCAGATGTTGTTTTGATTGCTAGTGGTTCAGAAGTTACAATTGCATTAGAAACAAAAGAAAAACTTCATAAAAATGGCCTAGCTGTTAGAGTTGTTTCAATGCCATGCTATGACATTTTTGAAAAGCAAGATATTGCTTACAAAAATCGTACTTTAGGAGGAGAACACATTCTAAGAGTTGGTATTGAAGCTGGTATTGATCACGGCTGGTATCGCTATATTGGAAAAGAAGGTATCTTTATTGGTATGGAAGATTTTGGTGCATCTGGAAAAGCAGAAGATCTGTATAAGCACTTTAAAATTACATCAGATGATGCTTGTGAAAAAATCATCAAGGAACTTAAGAATAGACGTAAAGCTGCAATTTCTAAATATAAAGATAAAGATGATGTTTTAGATGAAATTGAAAAATATAAAGAACAAGTAAGAAAAGAAGTTGAAGATGATGAAGATTAAAAATAACTTTATCCTAACTATAACAAACGCAATTAAGTCTTTTTTTGTCAAAATTTTATAAGTAATTTTTGAAAAAAAATTTTCTGAGACCTAAAATTTTAATTACAACTCTCTAGATTTTTTGCCATATTATGCAATAAAACTAAATAGCCATTTGATTGATTTTCTTTGTTTCCCATTAAATCAAGTGTAAGAAAATTTATCTTATATTTCTTAGCTAATTTTCTTGCGGAATCTTTTTCATCTTGCGTATTGCCAAAAATACATTTCACATTTTTCTCTTTGATTAAAAGATTTAATTCTTTCATTGATTTAAAGGTTATTTCTTGATCGTGGTCAGATGAAACAATCATCAGTGGCTTCAAATTAAAATAGTTTTCAAAATATTGATAACCATCATGATAAAAAATATAATTAGCTTTATTTGAGTTTTGTAAAATTTTAGCAATTTCATCTTTTGTTTTTAAAACTTCCTTTTTAAAGCTTTCTAAATTCAATTTATATTTTTCAGAGTTTTCAGTGTCAAATTCACTAATTTTTTTAGTAACAAATTCTGCAATTTTAACAACATTTTCAGGGTCTAGCCAAATATGTTGATCAACTTTACCTTTTTCACTTCTACTTGATAACAATTTTATACCATCAATTTCTATCAATTTATAAGACTGTTTTTGTTTTTTATAATTTTTGACTAATTTTGTTACATTATGTTCTAAATTATCTCCAATATAAAAAACCAAATCAGCATTTTTAATATTTCTTAGATCACTATTTTTTAGATGATAATCATGTTCAGAAAACTTAGGATCAATTATCAGGCAAAGATTTGATCTTTCTTGAGTTATAGCAAAAACAATTTGATAAATTGGATTTATTGAAACAGCAATTATTGGTTGCTTTGCCAAAGAGTTTTGCGATAAAATTAACAAAAAAGAAAAAAATATCAGAAAAATATACTTCATTGTAATATAAAATATAAAAATTAATCAAATGAGTTTGGTAAAGCTTGAAAATATTAGTCTAAATATAAATGACCAACAAATTATTGAGAGAATTTCAATAACTCTAACAAAAGGTCAAATTACTACTTTAATTGGACCAAATGGTGGTGGTAAAACTTCAATTGCCAGAGTTTTGTTGGGTGTTTTAAAGCCAAGTTCAGGATCAATCAGAAAAGAACCAAATATAAAAATTGGTTATATGCCACAAAAAATTGAAGTAGACAAAACAATTCCATTAAAAGTGGAAAATTTTTTAAAACTTTCAACAACAACAGTTATTTTTGATGACTATATAAAAAATGTCATATCGCGACTTCAAATTGATAAAATATTACAAAGACAAATTCATAATTTATCAGGTGGTCAAATGCAAAAAGTTGTGTTTCTGCGCTCAATAATAAATAAACCAGATTTATTGGTTTTAGATGAACCAACACAATATATGGATTTAAACGCGACCGAGGAATTTTATCAAATAATCGATGAAATTAGAAAATCACAGAATTGTGCAATTTTGCTTATTTCGCACGATCTTCATACAGTAATGCAAAAAACTGATTATGTTTTTTGTGTTAATCACCATATTTGCTGTCATGGCTCACCAGAAGACATAAATCAACATCCTGAATATATTTCTCTTTTAGGAAAAAGAAGCAACTTAGCAATTTACCAGCATCATCACGATCACAAGCATTAGAAGAATTTAATAAAAATGAATACAATTTAGAGTAACTTAATAATCCAAAGCATTTATTAAAAAATAAATTGACTAAAAATAAATTTAATAGGCATAACGAACCACTACAATTCCTGATCCACCTGATCCACCACTACCTTTTACCTTGTTAAACATTGTACCACCACCACCACCACTCCCTGTATTTTCTTTACCACTTGTACCGTTAACAGAAAAATTTCCTGTTCCTAAAGCTGCAATACCACCAATACCACTAGCACTCGGAAAAGAATAAGTTATACCAGAATAATAAGCTATTTTGCTTGCATCTTGACCTTGACTAGTTCCAGCACCACCACCGCCAGCAGCATAATATTGTAATGTTCCAGTTATAGAAGAAGCTTTACCATCAATACCTGGGCCACCACTACCACCGAAAGGATGACATGTTTTAAGAGGTCCAGCACCACCACCACCACCTCCTCTTCTAGTATAACTTGTTGAACCTGAACCAGAACAACCATTACTTCCTTGACCAGAAACTCCTAAACCGCCAAGACCAAAATCAGAAGCACCACCACCTGAACCACCATTAAGAATAGTATTATTCTTAATTGCTTGCCCCGGATAAGCTCCAAAGCCACCACCATAAGCAATAATATTTTCAAGTGAGCTATCCCCACCTTTCACTCCTGCAGAACCCCCAGAACCCACAAAAATACTAAGAGTAGATTTAGATTTAGTTGACATTGTTCCAGACAAAAATCCACCAGCTCCACCGCCACCAGCTCCACCATTATTACCATCATAAGCTTGACCACCATTACCTCCTCCACCTCCACCTCCAACAATTAAATACTCTAAAGTTTTGTCAGAATAACAATTAAGATTGGCTGAACCAACTTTAGTAAACTTATGAACCCTATATCTTTTACCAGAAACCATAAGATCATAATCTTCATCTCCTCCATAACATCTACTGTTGTTAATACAATATTGGTTTGACTTCAAAGTAAAAGAGCCATCTTTACAATCATAACTTACACTACCGCTAAAACCACTTACATCGCATCCCAAAGTTCCATTTAGAGGAATTGCTATTTTATTATTAACACCTTCTATATTTTCTGCATAACAGTCTTTATAACAAATAGAATTAACTTTAGTATATCCAGTATCACAATCTTCACAACCTGAACTAAGAGTATAACCATCTAAGCAAGTTGAACAATTTGATCCTGTATAATTACCAGAGCAAGAACAACTTTTATTAGTAATAGAAAGACTGTTATTTAAACAGGAATATTCCATTGAACCAGTAAAGTTAGCAGCATTACAACTAACAACCCCCGATCCTCCCTTAACAAAAGTATCAGCAATACCAACTTCGGAAATAGTGCAATCTTTATAACAAACACCCTGATATTTTCCATAACCAATATCGCACTCTGAACAATCTTCCCCTCTATATCCAACATCACAAATAGAACAATTTGGACCTGTAAAACCAACTCCGCATGATTCACAATTATCTCCACCATAACCAGAAGGACAAGAATAACATTTTCCATCTTCACAAATTGTTATATATGTACCGTCAATACATTGAGCAACATCCTTATTAGTCAAAACAGAAACAATCTGCGGAGCAGCGGTCATAGAGGCAATACCAACGGATACAGCAACCATCAAAGTCCAAGATATTCTACCAGTGAAAAATCCTACACCAAGTGAAACAATAGCAAAAGATCCCAAAACTTTACCAGCCGGACCAGTAGCAATATTATAAGCATTACACATAGTCCCCTCAATAGAAGTTGAGGCAATAGCATCAAAAGAAAAAAATATTAAAATATGAATTATGATAATAAGTATTTTATACATTATTTTATAATTTTTATCATTTGCAAAAAGTAGCTTTTATTAACTTTATTTTAGATTTTTTACTAATTGTAAAAATAACTTCTGTGCCTCAGATTCATTTAACACAAAAGGTCTTTTCTTTTCTGAAGAATCGGAAATTTCTTCCAAAATTGGTATTTCTCCCAAAAATTTTACACCAATTTCATGCGCCATTTTTTTTGCACCATCGCAACCAAAAATATATTTTTTTATAGAGTTAATTTCTAAATAAGACATATTTTGAATCATTCCCATAATTGGAATACCTAACTTTCTAAAGCAATCAATTGATTTTACAACATCAATTACAGAAATACTTTGTGGAGTTGAAACAACTATAACTCCATCAATATAAAAATTTTGTGCGATACTAAGATAAACATCTCCTGTTCCAGGAGGCATATCAATTACCATTATATCAACTTCCCTACCATCACTTTGCCAATTAACACTATGAATTAGTTGATACAAAATTTTGGTAACCATTGGTCCGCGCCAAATACCAGCAGAATTCTTATCAATTACTGAGCCAACAGACATACATTTCACATTCCAAGCAATAAATGGTTGCATTAAACCATCTTTTACTTCTGGTTCTCCTTCTAAATTCATTAAGTGAGAAATTGATGGACCATAAATATCAGCATCTAAAAGAGCAACATTTTTACCACTTTTTTGTAAAGCTAAAGCTAAGTTACAAGCAATTGTTGATTTTCCAACTCCACCTTTAGCGGAAGCAACTGCAATTATTTTTTTTACACCTTTTACTGCTAAATTGGATTTTTCTTTTCTTGTTCTTTTTTCAGCAAATCTTTCTTTTATACTATGAGAGGTTAAAACAATAGTTAGTTCACATTTTACTTCTTTTTTAATTGCCTCTTCACATTTCTTCAAAATTTCTTTTCCTTTTTCAGGGTTAATTTTCAAAACATCTAAATCTATTGCAAAACCAATTTTATCAAATTTTTCTACAATACCTTGAATTGCACCTATTTCAACAATATTTGTATCCAAAAAACCAATCTTTTCCAATGAAACCGTTTTCAGAATTTGTAAAACTTTTTCTTTCATTTTTCTAAAATTTTAATTGTAATACCATTTACTATGCTTTAATTTCTAGTTAAAAAGGTAAAAATTTAATATCAATCTCTTAAGATTTAAAATGCTTAACAAGTTTCTTCCTTTCCAAAGCCCATGGGACAATAACTTAGGACCTCAAAACAATGGTAATCCAAGGCCTTCTGATTCAGAAAAACAGAGGGAAAATAATAAAAGTAAAAAACCTCAAAAAAATTCTGACGATTTTTTTAAGAAAAGCGAAGATTTCTTTAAAAAAATTTTAAATGAAGAGTTTGGTAAATACAATAGTTCAAAAAACAATCAAAATAAAACCCCAAAATCTCTTGTCGGATTAATTTTGTTAGGATTATTATTCTTATGGCTTTGTAGCGGAATTTACAAAGTTGATTCTGACGAAAATGCTGTAGTACTTTATTTTGGAAAATTCCACAGTATTGAAACTCCAGGTTTAAATTATCATATTCCTTTTCCTTTTGGTAAAGTTATTAAAAAAAGCGTTACTACTGTTAACACTGAAGAGTTTGGTTTTGCATCAAGCAATAAACAAAAAAGAAATCTAGATGCTGAAAGTCTTATGCTTACAGGAGACGAAAACATAGTAGATATTGAATTTCAAATACAATGGCAGATTTCTGACATCAAAGATTTTACTTTTAACATAGCAGAACCGAATCAAGCCATTCGTAAAGCTGCAGAAAGCTCAATGCGCGAAATAATTGCTCGCACTCCAATTGCTGGCGCACTATCTGATGGAAAGAAAAATATTGAAAACCAAACCAAAGATCTAATGCAACAAATTTTAGATTACTATGGTGCTGGAGTAAGAGTTGTATTAGTGCAACTTCGTAGAGTAGACCCTCCATCTCAAGTTATTAATGCTTTCCGTGATGTTCAAACTGCGAAAGCTGATAAAGAAAAAGAAATTAACGAAGCACAAGCTTATGCAAATGATGTAATACCACGTGCAAGAGGTTTAGCAGCGGAAATGATGGAACAAGCTGAAGCATTTAAGAAAGAAGTTGTTGCCGATGCTGAAGGTGAAGCTGGAAGATTCGTTTCTGTCTATAATCAATATTCAAAAGCTAGACAAGTCACCAAAAAACGTATCTACCTTGAAACCATGGAACAAATTTATCGTGATGCCGATAAAATTCTGATCGATAAAAACGCTTCTAAAGCTGGTGTAATACCATATTTTCCATTAAATGATATTCCTAAACAAACACCAATACCAGCTAAACAATAGTTTTTTAGCTGGTTTTGGTTGCAAATAAAAAATTTTAGTAAATTTAATATTCATCAACAATGAACAAAGAGAATAAAATTATCAAAATTCTAATTATTGCCTCAATATCTCTTTTTCTTTTAAGCAGTACAATTTTTACTGTTGATCAAAGACAACAAGTTTTAGTTTTGCAATTTGGAGAACCGAAAAGAATAATTGATAATCCAGGAATTAAGTTCAAAGTTCCTTTTCTACAAAACACTATTTTTTTTGATAAAAGAATTATTGACCTTTCAATTGCAGAACAAGAAGTTATAGCATCAGACCAAAAGCGACTTATTATAAATGCTTTTACAAAATATAAAATCATTGATCCTTTAAAGTTTTATACAACAGTTCGTAGCTTTCAAGGTCTTGAAAACAAATTATCCGCTATTCTAGATTCAAGCTTACGTCAAGTTATTGGTGAAGTTACCTTAAGTGAACTTTTAACAGATAATCGTTCTGATGTTATGTCAAAAATTAAAGATATTGTAGGTAATGAATCTGAAATTTTTGGAGTACAAATTATTGATGTCAGAATTATGAGAGCAGATTTACCGAAAGAAAACTCTGATGCAATTTTTGCTCGTATGCAAACTGAGCGTGAAAAAGAAGCAAGAGAAATAAGAGCTAATGGAGCTGAAGAAGCACAAAAAATTCGTGCTGAGGCTGATAAGCAAAAAACAATTATTATTGCTGAGGCAAAGAAAAAAGCAAACCTAACACGTGGTGACGGAGAAGCTCAATCGAACAAAATATATGCTAATGCTTACGGAAAAGACCCTGAATTTGCTGATTTTTACCGTTCAATGAGTGCTTACAAATCATCTATAAAAAGTGAAAACACTAAAATGGTTATTTCTCCAGATGGAGAATTTTTCAAGTATTTTGACAGTACAAGGTAACTTATGGTACGAAAATTATCACTGTTAATAATAACTTTATGTTCAATAACAACAAGTATTGCCCTAGCAGAAAATAAAGAAAAAAATCAAAAAATACCCAATCAAAACAGACAACTAATAAATAATGGTTTTGCTGATATAGTTGAAGAATTGTTACCCACAGTGGTAAATTTAACAACTTCACAAAACTACGGACAAGATTCCATAACAAGTCTTACAAGAAACGAACAATTTGAATCTTTTAAGAATCAAGTTGATGGACAATTTGAACCACAAAGAAAAAAATCAAATATTGGATCAGGTTTTATAATCTCAAAAGATGGTTATATAATTACCAATCAGCATGTTATAAACGAAGCAAAAGAAGTTACTGCTAAACTTCATGATGGCAAAAAATATAAAGCAAAAGTTATAGGAGCTGATAAAAAAACTGACTTGGCATTATTAAAAATTGATGGTGAACAAGATTTTGAATTTGTTAAAATTGGCAATTCCGATAAAGCAAGAATTGGAGATTGGGTTATAGTAATTGGTAATCCTTATGGACTTGGAAGTTCTGTTTCAATTGGAATAATCTCAGCTAGAAGTCGTGATATCGATAATAATGGACAAAACGAAGAACTTATTCAAACAGATGCAGCAATTAATAAAGGTAATTCTGGTGGACCAATGTTTGATTTAAATGGAGAAGTAATTGGAATTAGCACTTCACTTTTCTCACCTTCTGGAGGAAGTGTTGGAATTGGATTTGCAACACCAATTAACAATGCTTCTCAAATAATAAAACAACTAAAAGAAGAAGGATCAGTTAGCAGAGGTTGGATAGGAGTTTCGGTTCAAGATGTTACAGATGAAATATCAAAAACTATAAAGTCAGATAAAGTAAAAGGAGCCTTTGTGATAGATGTTTTACCAAACTCACCAGCTGAAAGATCAGGAATAGAGCCAACAGACATCATAATAAAACTCGATAATCAAGAAGTTTATGATATGAAATCATTACCCAAAATAATTTCAAAAACTCCAATCGGAAAAGTTATTAAAGTTACAATTATTAGACAAAATAAAATAAAAACCTTAGACGTTGTAGTAGAAAAGTTAAAAGAAGAAGAATTTAAAAAATCAGCTGGAAAAACTTTAAGTAGAAAAAATCAAAATACTAAAAAATCTAACTACATTCTTGGAATGGAAATAATTGACTCAACAGATAAAAACTTAGATAAAGGTATTACAATAAATAATGTATCAAACATCTCAGAAGCCTTTAAGAAAGGCATTATTTCTGGTGATAAAATAATGTCAGCTAATCAAGTTCCCATAAATTCTTTCTCAGAGTTAAGAAACGTAATTTTAGAATCAAAAAAATCAAACAATAAAATTTTTCTCTTTATCAAAAGATCAGAAAAAAATTATGCAATTGCTCTTTCAACAAACTAAAATTATTAAATAACATGAAAATAGCTGTTATATTTGGTGGATCTGGTTTTATTGGCCAATCTTTGATTAGAAAACTACTTAATCAAGGCTTTCGAGTAAAAGTTGTTACTCGTAATCCAGAGCAATGTTCTTTTTTAAAAACTTTTGCTGGAGTTGATTTTTTATCAGTAACTAAATGGGATTACAGAAGTAACGAAAAATTAGATAGCATAATTTCTGGAAGCCACGTTGTTATTAATCTTGTTGGTCTTTTATACGAAGATAAAAAAGAAGATTTTAAGAAATTTCATACAAATCTTGCACAAAATATCGCCACTAAATGCAATCAGTTTAAAATTCCTAACCTTATTCATATTTCAGCACTAGCAATTCAAAATTCTCAGAATTCAAAATATGCCAAAAGCAAACTTGAAGCTGAAAAATTTGTATTAGAAAATTTTGTCAACGCCACAATTCTAAGACCATCAATTGTTTTTGGGAAAAAAGATAATTTTTTTAACAAATTTGCACAAATGGCAAGAACATCACCTTTTCTACCCTTAATAAATGATGGTAAAAGCAAATTTCAACCAATTTATGTTGAAGATCTTACAACTATAATTTGTAAATCTATAGATAATCTAAAAACAAAAGGTAAGTGTTATGAAATTGGTGGGAATAAAATATATAGTTTCAAAGAACTACTAGAACTTGTTTTAAGTTATGTTGGCAAAGAAAGAAGGTTTGTTAATATAAGCTTTTGCCAAGCATCCTTAATTGCTATTTTTTTAGAAGTTTTCACAAAAAAAATACTAACAAAAGATCAAGTTGAGTTACTAAAAACCGACAATATTTTGAGCGATGAAAGCTTTAAAAAAGATTTTCAAATAAACCTAAAATCAGTTGAAGAAATAGTTCCAACCTACATAAATCAATAAAATAATGAGATTTTTTCTAATTCTACTAACACTTATATTTATAGGATCTTGCGGAAAAAAAGGGTCTCTTGAATATCCGGGAAAACGTGAAAAACCAAATTTTGATGGAGTATCAGATGAAATGTAAATTGATAAAAAAATAGAGTTACTATTATCAGCAAAAATCAGAATCTTAACAAGAATTGTTACTTTTACAAATTAAATACCACTAACAACAATCTTATATTTCTCAGATAAATAACGAAAAACATCTCTTCTTTCTTGAGACTTCAAAAAACGACTATAAACAATAATTTCAGAAATTAAACCAGTAAAACCGGCTTCTCCAGACTTATCTGTCCCGACTGTCATTCCAGTCATTTGATTATTTCCGGCATTTATAGTAGCTCCACCAGCTGGGTTTTCCGAATTATTGACGAAAGCTTGAGAAGAAGAACCATTAAAATAAACAGCCATAATATAATTTCCATTGTAAGAAATACTTGGTTGATTAGTTGATGAAGTATAAACCGAATTGCCAGCATTTAAATTAATAGTATTACTTAAAATTGAAACTGAAGTTGTAATACCAGAGCTATATGAATCAATTAAAGTTTGAGGCATAGAATCTGAGATTGGTCTGAAAACTATAAAAATAGTATTTTGTGGAGAAGAACCTTGATAAAAAGAAGACAAAGTAATTTTAGATGATGCTTTTCCATCAAACTCAATACTTGGAATTGAATTTATCCCATCTTCTCTAAGTAAAGTATTACTAGAAGCTGACTTAGTTAGAGTATTTCTTTGATTAACAATTGAAGAAGGACTTATATCATACCAACTTGTTATCTGAGAATTATCACTTTTTTGAGATGAAATTAAACTATTTTCAACAGAAGTTTCATACCATGCTATAAGTCCTGTTATATTTGGCACAACAGACTCAGAAGTTATTGTTCTTGCTCCTACAACTCTTGCTATTTGAGTTATTTGTCCTGCAGAAATAATACCCGTTATCAAAATTAAAATTATAGTCAAAACAATAGCTAACTCGACCAAAGAAAAGGCTTTATTTTTAAAAACTTTTTTTGTTTCAAATTTAGTCATATTAAATTTTAATTATGATCAGAACTTTGTTAAAAGATATGGTAATTATCCCTTGAAGGATTAATTTTACAT
>CAZENB010000005.1:0-19896 GCA_964513555.1 uncultured Rhizobium sp.
TTTTTATCTCTATCAGACACCACATCAGACCCAACTGCAACAAACCCTTCACCAAGTCTTGGTTTTCCTAAACTATCATTATCAACATTTTTATCCCTAGTTAAATTATGATCACCCACATCTTCACCAACTCTTGGTTTTTCTAAACTTGCATTAAACTTCTTATCTTCAAAAACTTCAGAAATATTAGCATGAAGTAAGCTCAAAAAATCTTTATTCTGAAATGTTGCAGTTTCATTAACTTTATTTAAAATTGCAGTAACCAAAGATTTATTGCCACTTGATTCAGCAACTTCCAAAACAGTAATGCCACCTTCCCTATGATTTACATCCGCCCCACAAATAATAAGAATATTACTCAAAATATATTGATTTTTTCTAACAGCTTCAAAAAGCATTTTATTAATTGTTTCGGAAGTAATTTCTGATAATTTAACTCCCAGTATTTCTTCTATTGGGCTAAATGGCTTTGATTCTTCTGTTTTAATTTCTCGATCTAAACTTTCTTTTAAATGCGAGTAAAGATCTATAAAATTATTCGCCAATAAAGATTTGTAATTATCAGAATTATTTTGCTCCGATAAGGAATTAAAAACATTATCTATTTTAACTTGATTTACTAAAAGATTACTTTCTTCGACATGATTTTCACGACTTTCTTGTCTAGAAATATTTTGTTCATCTTTTAGAAATTTATCTTGCGAGTAGATTTCTTGAATCTTTTTCTCATATTCTAACTTTTCTATACTATATCTTGTTATTTCAGCATTTTGTTTCTCTAAAACCTCACGATCATATTGTTCTTGCTGTTCTTTTTGAAAAACTAAAGCTTTTTTTGCTACATTTTCTTTAAGTAACTTAGACATTCTTTCTTGATGCAGTTTGAATGCCAATTCAATTTCAGCATTCATTCTTGCCTTCATTTCTTCTTGTCTTAATCTTTCTTGTCTAATTTTCTCTAATTTTAACCTTTCTCTTTCTTTATTTTCTAATTCGTTGTTATCTTTTTTTGGTTCTTTTTTAATCTGTCTTTGCTTATCATCTTTTTCCTGTCCTTCTTCTTTTTTTGCAACTTCTTTAATTTTTTTCAACATTTCTTGCATCTTCTGATTTTTTTGATCTTTAGCCTCATCTTCCTTTTGCTCTCCTAAATCTGGAATTTTTTCTGCAAGTCCTGATTTACCACCTTTTTCTAATAAAAATGCCGCAGATTTTTCATCACCCTTAATTGCTGCAACATCAAAAGCTGTTAAACCAAAATTATTTTTTGCATTTACATTAGCGCCATGTTCCACCAAAACTTCTAGGAACTTTTTATCCATATTCATTGCCGCTGCATTATGCAAAGCTGTATTTCCATCTTTATCTTTGTAATTAACATCAACTCCAGAAACTTTTAGAAACTTACTTAACTCCTTAACATCTTTTCCTGAAGCTAAAATAGCAACTATTGGGTTAACTCCATTTTTGTTGAATTTATTTAGCTCTTCAACACCAAGATTGCATTTTTTATGAAATTTTAACGAATCTTCAACTGATTTTGTAGAAGCACAAGAGGCAATGAATAATTCACCAGAAACTTCCTTTAGCTTTTCTTGACGCTCAATTTTTCTTTGCTCTCTTTTAGCACTTCTTTTACTTTTGAAACTTTGATCTTGTGATTTGTTTAAATGATCTTCTAACTCTTCTTGTTTATCTATTTCTTCTTGTTTTCTAAGTTCTTCAATAACTTTTAATAATTTTTCTAAATCACCTGGAAAATTAGATAAAATTTTTCTTTGTTCTTCATTCAAAGAACTATAATCACGATCACGAAAATCTTTTAACAGCTCAGCACAAAAACTACGAAGATATTCAGAATCAAGATCATTTTCTTCGTAGTTATCAAAGTCCGCTTTAGTTTTGAATCTTTGATCATTTTCATCAAAAGATTCAAAACTTTTATTTTGGGATTGGTAAGTGCTTTGTGCCACAATTATTTATTTTTTTCTTCAACCAATTTTATAAAATTATCTCTTCCAAAAAGAGCAATGAATGAACCCATTCTTGGACCCTGATCTTGACCAAGAAGAACTTGATAAAGAGCTAAAAACCAATCACGCATATTTTTTTCATAACCATAATTTTTACCAACTTGAAATACCATATTCTGTAACAAATGTCCATCTTCAAGTTCTTGATTTGTTGCATTTTTAACAACATTTTTCAGCTCTTCTAAAGCTTTTTTCTCAGATTCAGTTGGCAATCTATACTTTTTATTCTGTTTGATAAAATCATTATAGTAATTTATAGCACAACCAACCATTTTTGCTAATAGCGGCGAACTTTCTTTAGTTAAACCATTTTGATATTTTGAAATAAAACCCCAAAGAACAGAATCATTTTCTGGGTTACAAGCAGAAGCTAAATTTAACAATAAAGAATAACTTAAATTAAAGTTAATTGCTGGAATTTTTCCTTCATGGATGTGAAAAGCTGGATTATCAAGTTTTGCCATATCATCTTGTTTTTCATAACCTTGAGCAAAAGTTAAATATTCATCAGCTGCTTTTGGAATTACATCAAAATAAAGTCTTTTAGCAGTTTTTGGTTTTTGATACATAAAAAGGGCCATTGACTCTGAAGGAGCGTATTTTAGCCATTCTTCAACTGAGATTCCATTTCCTTTTGATTTCGAAATTTTTTCACCACTATCTGATAAAAACATTTCGTAAGTAAAATTTACTGGAGGAATTCCACCCAGAATTTTGCAAACATTACGATATATTTTTTCATTTGGCTGATGATCTTTACCATAAATTTCGTAATCGACCCCTAAAGAATACCATCTTGCACCAAAATCAATTTTCCACTGCAATTTACAATTACCACCAGTTACTGGAATTTCTTTTTCTTGACCATTCAAATCAACGTAAATTACAGTTCCTTTCTCTTTATTTATTCCTTTTACACCTTTATCAATTACAACTCCACTTTCTTTATCAATTGGCATAAAAGGAGAATAAGTTGCTTGACGCTCTTCACCTAAAGTTGGCAACATCAAATCCATTAATTCTTCATATTTTTCTAAAACACGAAGCATTGTTGGATCAAAAAAACCTGATTTATATTTATCAGTAGCACTTATAAACTCATATTGAAAACCGAAAGAATCCAAGAAACCTCGTAAACGAGAATTCATATGATGTCCGTAAGAATCATGAGTTCCAAAAGGATCTGGAACAGAAGTAAGTGGTTTTCCTAAATTAGCACTAACCATTTCTTGATTTGGGACATTATCTGGAACTTTGCGAAGACCGTCAATATCATCAGAAACACAAAACATTTTTGTCGGAATTTCTGGAGCAATTAGCGAAAAAGCATGGCGCACAAAAGAAGTTCTAACTACTTCACCAAAAGTTCCAATATGAGGCAAACCAGAAGGACCATAACCAGTTTCAAATAAAACATATCCTTTTTTTGGAGTTTTCCCTCCTATTTTTTCATAGATTCTGCGTGCTTCTTCAAAAGCCCAAGATTTTGATTCAAGGTAATATTGTTGCGAGATTGTCATTTTAGTTATTTAGAGTAAAATTTGTTTTCTAATTAGATGGTAGAATTGTAGCAAAACTACAATTTTAAGCAATATAAATATTTACATTCTATCAAAATAACTAATCTGATATAGCAGTTTGAACAGCTTTATTTTTTATGTTTTGAGGAAAAGACATAGTATAATATTGAATTTCTCTTATGTAATGTCCTCTTTCAATTAATGTTTTTATATATTTAAAACCATTTTTCTTTAAAAATTCTACGGCTTTTTCATTTCTTGGAGTATTAGCTGCAACAATTCCTGGAAGTTTTAAATCATCTCTAGCAAAACTTATTATTTCTTGCAAAATTTCTTTTCCATAACCTTTACCCCAAAATTCTGGAAAAATTGCAAATCTAACCTCATCTTCCTCACCAAATTCAGGGTTTAGAACTCTATTAATTATACCAGCTCTACCAATGAAATTACCAGTTTCATTTTCAATAACAGCCATTAATGAATATCCAAACTTTTTTTGATGTTGAATTTGCAGAACTATTAATTTTTTTACTGTTTCAAGCATCTGGATATTATCAGTCATCAATCTTAAAACTTCTTGATTACTATATAGCTTATAAAGCATTGCCAAATCTTCTTTCTCTAATGGTCTTAGAGTTAAACGCGGTGTTTTTAGCATAAAGAGGCCTTTAAAAAATTATTTGCAATTTCTAAAACTTTTACTTGAACAACTTGACCAGATTTAAGATCATTATCACTTATAACTTCAACATCCAGAAAATTTTCTGACTTACCTAAAGATTTTTTTTCTACAACTATTTGCAAAACTTTTTCTTTCTGGGTTTGTAAAAATTTTTTCAACTCTTCTTTTCCAGCCTCTCTCATTAATCTTGCTCGTTCTTTAATAACATTACCATCAACTTGTGGCATTTTAGAAGCTGGAGTTCCTTCTCTTTTAGAATAAGGAAAAATATGAGTAAAAATTATTCCAGCTTCTTTAATTAAGTTCAATGAATTTAAGAAAGACTGTTCGTTTTCGGTCGGAAAACCAGCAATAATATCTGCACCAAAAGTGATGTCTGGCCTTATTTTTCTTGCTTTAGCACAGAATTCCAATACTTGTTCTCTTGTGTGACGTCTTTTCATTCGTTTGAGTATTATATCGTCACCTGACTGAACACTTAAATGCAAATAAGGCATAAAACGTGGTTCGTTTTGCAAAATATCAAAAAACTCATCATCAATTTCAGCAACATCTATTGAAGAAAGACGCAATCTTGGAAGCTCTGGTACAAGTTTTAGTAGACGCTTAATCATTTGAGTTAACGTTATTTTAACTGGTAAATCTTCGCCATATCCGGAAATATCAACGCCTGTAAAAACAACCTCTTTATGACCAGCGGCAACCATTTTTTTTACTTGAGTAACTATTTCACCAAAAGCAACTGAACGACTATTACCACGTCCAAATGGAATTACACAAAAAGTACAGCGATGATTACAACCATTTTGTATTTCTAAAAAAGCCCTAGTTTTATTCTCAAAATAAGATACTAACTGTGGCGCAGTATCTTTAACTGACATTATATCATTTACTTTTATTTTAGAGTTTTCTTTTGTACTTAGAAGATCAGTTAAGGATTTTTTGGTTTCGAAGAATATTCGATCTTTATGAGCAATGTCAGAATCGCTATTAAAAAATCTTGTTTCTGGGAAATTTTTTTTCAAACTTTCAGAATAACTTTCTGGATTAGTTTTTTCAGAATTTCCTAAAACCAAATCAACTTCTGACATTTTAGCATATTTTGCCGGATCAATCTGAGCAGCACATCCAGTTACAACAATTTTTGCATTAGGGTTATTTTTCTTCGCTTTCCTCACTTCATACCTAAGTTCTTTTTCGGCTTGAGAAGTTACAGCGCAAGAGTTGAAAACTATAAGATTTTTTTCATCAGTTTTTTTTAAAGCCTCTTTTATTGCTTCTGATTCATAAGCATTCAAACGACAGCCAAAGGTAATGATTTGATTTTGATTTTGATTTTTATTTTCTTCTTTCATCGACAGCAAGTATGATATGATCAACAACTTTTTTAACACCGCGCACTTTTGATGCTAAAGACAAAACTCTTCTTTTTTCTGATTCATTTTGTGCAACGCCCAGAAAGTAAACAATTTTATTCACTGTTGTAACCTGATAATTTAGGGTTGTAATTTTTTTATCAAAAAGCATCTTAGCTTCAATTTGACTCGTGATTGAATAGTCTGAGGTTGCACTTAAAAAATCTTTTACATGAACTGAATCACCATCTTTTACTTGAATTTCATCAATAACTTCTTTCACATTCTTAACACTCCAACACAAATCTGAAGCAAGCTTTGCTTTTTGAGCATCTCTAACAATTCCTGTAAGTAGAACCCTCCCCTCGTTTACTGTAACATCAATTGAGTTTCCATAATTTTTTAAGCCATTAACCAAAAAACTAGAACCAACTTTACTTAAGATTACTATGTCTTTACCTGTATTTGGCAAACTTTTTTCACGCACTACAACAAAACCAGTAGTTGCTGAACCTAAAAGAACAGTTTCCATACAAGAAGTAATGGAAAGCATAACTAATAATACAGAAATTATTGATATAATTCTCATAAGATAATATTGAATTAAAATCTTGACAACATGAAAGACCAAGGAAGCAGATTAGACTAAGATTAATAATAATTTATTGCAAATTATTTTTCCTTACGTAGAGTTTTGATCTCTCTTTTAAAAACTGCTTTCATAAATTTAAAAAATCTTGTTTTTTTGTTTACTCAGTTTTGTATTTAAGCGGGCGTAGCTCAGTGGTAGAGTGTCACCTTGCCAAGGTGAATGTCGAGGGTTCGAATCCCTTCGCCCGCTCCAATTTCTCTACCAAAACTAGTCTTGTTAAAAAAAATCCACTTACAACAGTCTTGAAAAAGATATCTCCCAAACTAGATAAATAAGTATAGGAATAAAATTATTTTCCTAAAAATCCGCTTATTGCAACTTAGTAATAGCAGTTAGTCTAATTTTATTAACCTTAAATAACTTTAGAAAATGAAAAAAATTAATTTAAAAAATATGAAAAAAATTTTTGGGTCAAAAATTTTTATAGCAGTAATTTTTACTTTGGTCGGTGTTTCAGGAACAGTACTTGCAAAAACAAAAGACCAAAAATCAAGTACTGAATTGGCAGACGCTGAATTTGATTGGAATATTGTACAGCAACATCATCAAATTTTTGAGAATGATCCATTCTTTCAAGCAAATGGAATTTTTGCCGAAATGGCTGAAATGGAAAAACAAATGAATAAAATGTTTGTTAATCATCAGAAAAATATGCAAAAACTTTTTCATGAAGCAAAAGATTCTGGAAAAATAAACAGTCAATCCTCTGTAATAAAAAATGAAGATGAAAAAACTCATTATTATGAATTAAATTTTTCTGGATTTAAGAAAGAAGATATTGCCATAAAAATTGAGAATAATTCTCTAACTTTTTCTGCAAAAAAAGAAGGTGAAAAGACTAATAAAGATTATGAAAAAAAAGCACAGTCAAGTTTTTATTACTCTTTCTCTTTACCAAAATATGATAACAAAAAAGAACCAGAAATAGTTAGAGAAGATAATAAGATTATAGTAAAATTACAGAAGAACTAGAAGAAGTAATTAACAGCTGTGAGTAAAATTAAGGATTTTTTACTTTAGACTGAATTGCGACGCAACTATTTTTAGTGCCCACAATAATATTATAAGTAGATTAACAAGGCTATTATATTTAATATAAAATAGTAACTATACCATCTTAACAATTTCCACCATCAAGAGCGAAGCGCAGGATCTTAGAAGTTTTTACTCAGAGATAGCTTCCTAAGATCCTTCGCTTCAGGATGACAATAATTGTTAGATGATACTTTTTTAGATGACGATTGTTGTTGTGATATAATTGCCAAATAGTAATTATTGTTTTTTAGCTATTTATTACTTTTAATACTTTCCAAATATTTCAGAAATTCTCTTACTATTTTCTGTTTTTGTAAGAGCAAGCATTGCTAGTATTCTTGCCTTTTGTGGACTTAGGTTATCTGAAGTAATAAAATCAAACTTATCATCTTCAACTTCTGTATTTCTAACTACAACTCCAGCTCCAACTCTTGAACTTCTTACAATAAAAATACCTTTTTTTCTAGCGTCAATCAATTTACTTATTGTTTCTTTATTGATATTACCATCTCCAACACCTGCAACAACAATTGCTTTTGATCCAGATTTTATAAGATAATCAACTATTCCAGAATCAAATCCAGCATGAGCATATATGATATCAACTTTTGGTAAATCAACTATATTATTTACACTAAACTTACTATGAGCAGTGTGAGTTCTTAAGGTTTCATAATAAATTTTTACATCACCATAATAAACTTGTCCAATTGAGCCAGAATTTGGAGATTTAAAAGAATCTACGTTTGTGGTATGAAGCTTTGATACATCCCTTGCAGCATGTATTTCGTCATTAAGAAGTACTAAAACACCTTTATCATAAGCATCTTTACTTGAAGCTAGAGCAACTGCATTATATATATTAATAGAACCATCAGCACTAATTGAAGTTGATGGACGCATAGACCCGACTAAAACAACTGGTTTTTTGCTTTTTAAAACTAAGTTTAAAAAATATGCCGTTTCTTCTAAAGTATCTGTTCCATGAGTTAGAACAACTCCATCAACATCATATCTTGAAAGCAAATCATTTAACTTATTAGCAATTTTTATCCAATCTTGGGAAGTTATATCTTGACTACTAATTTGCATCATCTGTTCTGCTTTTATATTTGCTAACTTCTCAAGATTTGGAACAGATTTTAAAAGTGATTCTACGGTAATTTTTCCTGGAACATATTTAACATCATTTGAAGATTCTCCAGCACCAGAAATAGTTCCTCCTGTTGCAACAATGACTACGTTTTTTGCATATGAATTATATGAGAAAAACAAAAATACTACAATTAAAGATAAAAGGGATTTTTTGTCTTTCATAAATTTAATAAGTTTTTTTTATTATAATTAAATCATAAACTCTATTCAGAAACTACAGATTTATCTTTAAATGTAAATTGACGTTTGATCTTTTAAGATAAGAAACTCAAAATAAGTAAAATCAATAAAAACTTACTTAGTCAAGTTAGGATCAATATCAACTTCTTTATAAAATTCTTCACCAATTTTTATTTCCTCTCTTCCGTTCTTAATCCTCCAATTATTGGAATCACGCAGTGAAAATATGCAACCACAATATTCTTGCTTATAGAATTCCTCTCTTTTAGCAATTTCATACATTCTTGCAGCACCCCCAGCTTTCCGCCAATTATAAGTCCAATAACTTACACCATCATAATTTTTAGCAGCTCTAATTCCACAATCATTAATTTGATCCATATTTTTCCAACGTGAAATTCCTAAGGAAGAAGTGATAGTTGAAAAACCATTTTCATAAGCATAAAGCGCAGTTCTTTCAAAACGCATATCAAAACATTTTGTACAACGAATTCCCCTTTCAGGCTCCCACTCCATTCCTTTAGAGCGCTTAAACCAATTTTGAACATCATAATCAACATCAACGAATGGAATTCCTAACTTTTCAGCAAAACGAATATTTTCTTCTTTTCTTATTTCATATTCTTTTTTTGGATGAATATTTGGGTTGTAAAAAAAGATTGTAACATCAATTCCAGAAACTTTCATGCGCTCCATTAAGTCTCCAGCACAAGGAGCACAACAACTATGCATTAAAACACGATTATCTTTTACATCACTTGGCAACTGCAATTTGTAACCGTATTCTTCTTGTTGATTTGACATAAAATTAAATTTAAATTCTCAGTGCCAATATTTAGATACTGTTAGATAATTTATTCCAATAAAAAATGCCTGAACTTCCTGAAGTTGAAACAATTCGTCTTGGTTTACAAAACTTAGTAAACAAAAAAATTAGCTATATTTTTAGATCAGATAAAAAACTGCGGATAGAATCAACAGAAAATTTAGATAAAATATTAAATTCCACAATAACTGAAATTAGCAGAAGAGCTCGTTACTTAATTATTAATTTTAGTAATGATTATAGTTTAATAATTCACCTTGGAATGAGTGGAAGAATTACTGTAAATAAGAAATTTCAACAATTAAAACACGATCATTTTTCTTGTAAATTTGAAGATGGTTTATGGCTTATTTTTAATGATCCCAGACGATTTGGCTTTGTTGACTTAGTTTTAAGCAAAAATATTTCAAAACACAAAATGTTGTCAAAGCTTGGATTTGAACCATTATCAGATCAATTTAACGCTAATTACTTAGAAAAATCTCTGCAAAACAAAAAAATAAACATCAAAACCATAATGATGGATAATAAAATTGTTGTTGGAGTTGGCAATATTTACATCAATGAATCTTTATTTGATTCAAAAATCTCACCATTACGCCAAGCAAGCTCTCTTAATAAAACAGAAATAAAAAACCTTATTTCTTCAATTAAAAAAACAATTGCAAACGCCATAGAACTTGGTGGATCATCAATTAATGATTATGTAAATTCTGAAGGAAATTTAGGTAATTTTCAAAACAGTTTTAAAGTTTATGGACGTGATCACAAAAAATGTTTGCTTTGTAAAAATTTAATCAGAAAGATACGACAAAATGGACGCTCAAGCTTTTTTTGCAAAAAGTGCCAAAAATAATAATAAGGTTTTTATGAAAAAAATTTTTGTTTTTCTATTTCTTGCATTTCCTCTAATTTCTTGTGTTAATAACAAATCAAAAAATATAATTACAAAAGAATCTTACATTGAAAACTTACTTCGAATACAATCCCAAGAACAAAAAGAAGAAGAATTTACTAAAATTCAAGATGCAACTTTAGAAGATAACCAAAATTTAATTTCTGATAATCAAGACCAACAAACAAAAACAGAGTTTGTAGTTGGAAGCGAAGATGTTCCTCTTTTTCAGGGACTAATTCAGACTGAAGATGACGATTTGAACTTAGGCTTCGATTCTGGATCTGGTACAATTTCTTCCTCATCTTACAAAAGCCAGTTTTCTGAAATTGATGTTAAAAATTTTTACATAAAAACCTTACCTCAAATGGGATGGTTTTTAGTGAATAAAAGTAACGAAAATTTAATTTTTAAAAGAGAAAATAAAACAGTAACTATAAGCTTTCTAAACAAAGAAGGATATGGTATAGTAAGGTTTTTTATTTCTTCTGAATTGTGATTATTCTAAAAATAATGAGAATCTAAATTTACATCATTTTTAGATTACCGTAATCAACATTTTCGTGATACTTTCTCTTAGTAAAAGCAAGTATCAAACCAAAACAGATAGATGTTGCAATCATAGAAGAACCTCCATAACTAATAAAAGGCAAAGTCATTCCCTTAGTTGGCATTAACTTTAAACTAACGCTAATATTAATGATCGACTGCATAGTAAATTGCATAATCAAGCCACATAAAGCCAAATAAACGAAACTATTTTCTTCATTCAAAGCACGCTTAACTAAACGAGTTAGAAGATAAAACAAAATCATAATTAAAAAACAGCAGGCAACTATTCCATATTCTTCACCAATAACTGCAAATATAAAATCTGTATGAGCATCAGGGATAAATTTCTTTACAACACCATTTCCAGGCCCTACTCCAAAAAAAGAACCGTTAACAAAAGCATCAAGAGATCTTTCGACTTGATAATTCTTTCCATCAGCATCTAAAAATCGGTTAATACGATTTTCTACATGAGGAAATACAAGATATGCGCCAACTCCTCCAACAATACCTAAAAAAGCAAGACCAGCAATTAAAATAATTGGTAAGCCATAAAGAAAAATTTGAGATAACCATAAAATAACAAAAGTCAGAGTCATGCCAAAATCTGGTTGCAAAAGCAGAAGAGCACTTATTATAAAAAGTAAAAAAGCTGAAGAAGAATATTTAATATACCATTTTTCTTTATTAAGTTTTTGTAAAATATAGGCATTCGACACAACAAAAAATGCTTTTGCAAATTCTGAAGGCTGCAAAGTAAAACCAGCCAAAGAAATCCATCTTTTAGCACCTTTAGCTTCTGATCCAAAAATTAACACTAACACTAACAAGCCAATCGCTACCAAAATTCCAAATAAACAAAATACCTGAATCTTTTCTTTATTCAGAAATGATATAGCAATTAGCAGAGAAATTGATATCAGAAAGAAAACAAACTGTTTTTTTAGAAAGAAAAACTTATCAACATCAATTCTATCAGCAATTGCAGGGCTTGAACTTGCGGTCATCATAAGTCCAAAAATCATTATACCCATAATAATTAAAAAACTGATTCTATCAATATCAATCCACCATCTTTTAAAAATATCTAAATTATCACGGTCGAATGTTTGACTACTTTTAATTTCCCAACTATCCATTCTTATGTTTTATTTTAATTGTTAAATGAATTTAGGTAAATATACCAAAAAAACTCTTGAACTTGAACTATTGATAAACTTGCAAGCAGCATTCAACAGTACTTCAAATCTATAGTAAAAACCATATAATTGTGTTTTGCTTATCATGCCTTAATTTCATAAGATTAAAAAGCTTTTTTTCTAATTTTCTACGCTTAAATTTAGGTTATTCCAAAGTCAAAAAAAGCTAATCTAAACAAAAAAATGACACAAAAACAATCTTCTAATAAAATGTGGGGCGGTAGATTTGATGCCAAACCTTCTGAAATTATGCAAGAAATTAATCAATCAATTTCTTTTGATAAAAAACTTTACAAACAAGACATTCGTGGATCAAAAGCTCACTGCGAAATGCTCGGCAAAATTGGAGTTCTAACTAAAGAAGAAGTCAAAAAAATAACTCAAGGTTTAGATAAAATTCAAAAAGAAATTGAAGAAGGAAAGTTCAATTTCAAAATTGAATTGGAAGATATTCACATGAATATTGAATCGCGCTTAAAAGAAATTATCGGTGATTCAGCAGGAAGACTTCATACTGCAAGATCAAGAAATGATCAAGTTGCTCTTGATTTTCGTCTTTTTGTGCGTGATGAAATTCAAGAAATAAAATCACTTATACTAAAATTAGAAGAAAACTTAGTTATAAAAGCTGAAAAAAATTTAGATGCAATTTTACCTGGTTTCACTCACTTGCAAGTTGGACAACCAGTTTTATTTTCTCATCATTTACTAGCTTACTTTGAAATGTTCAAACGTGATATTTCAAGACTTGATGATCTTTTTGAAAGAATTAATGAATGCCCTTTGGGCTCTTGCGCCATGGCTGGAACTTCTTTTCCAATAGATCGTGAATTTGTTGCAAAAAAGCTTGGCTTTGACAAACCAACTTCCAATTCAATGGACTCAGTTTCTGATCGCGATTTTGCAGTTGAGCTTTTATTCTGCATTTCACTTCTTTCAGTACATTTGTCACGCTTTGCTGAAGAGATTGTAATTTGGATGAGCAAGGGCTTTGAATTTATCAAATTGTCTGACGCTTTCACTTCTGGAAGTTCAATTATGCCACAAAAGAAAAATCCTGATGCTGCAGAATTAATCAGGGCAAAATCTGGACGAATTTTTGGCTCACTTTTCACACTTCTAACAGTTCTAAAAGGTTTAACTCTTACTTACTCAAAAGATATGCAAGAAGATAAAGAACCAGTTTTTGATGCTGTTGAAAACATTAAACTTTGTTTACTTGCAATGTCTGGAATGATTTCTGATATGAAAATCAACAAAGATAAAATGCTTAAAATGGCAGGAAGTGGTTATTCAACCGCAACTGATTTGGCTGATTGGTTAGTGCAAAATTTAAAAATGCCTTTCCGTGATGCACATCACGTAACTGGAACAATCGTTAAAATTGCTGAAAATAAGGGAATTGAACTGCATGAATTAAAACTTTCTGAAATGCAAAAAGTTGAAAAGAAAATTACTAAAGAAATTTTTAAAGTTTTAAGCGTTGAAAACTCTGTTGCCAGCAGAACTTCATTTGGTGGTACTTCGCAAGTAAGAGTAAAAGAACAAATTACAGCCGCTAAAAAGTTTTTAAAAAGTTACTAAGCATAGCATTTAACTAAATAATTAGCCACTAATTTTCTGGATTACGTCTCTAGTTCAAACTTCTAAGAGTTTTAAGATTTAAATCTTTCACAGAATAAACGCCTTCCACTTTTTTCAAAAAGTCTCTTGTTGTATAAATTTCATCTGAAACGAAAATATACGACCCATGAGAAACGATTGTTTTTGCCTTACCCTCATTTAGATCTAAGCCAATAGTAATCTCTATACTTACATCTATTCTACTTGTAAGAGAGGTCTTAATAAATTGCTTATATCTTTCCCTAAGAGTTCTTTTTGCACCTATTCCATAGGTTTTTTTATCTAACTCAAAGAAAAAATCATACTCTGTACTTTTATCATTATTATCATGAACTTTAGTGATATTTTTTAATCCAATTTTATCTAAAACTGACTGTATTCGATTCTCATAGTTTGAGCCTGAATCAGATTTAATTGATTGGTCAATAGACTCATTAAATATAAGCATAAAAATCTGATTTGATTCCAATCCCTTCTTCTTAAATTTAATGGCTGTCTTAGAAAGAGTATCAATCAAATCACATGAATTTTGCGACATAAAATTTGTCTCACCATTATCAAGTTTCTCAAAAAACAATAATGCCAATAATGCGCCACTTACCCTTGTCCTGTAAGGCTTTAATACTGATATTCTATCATATTCAAGAGATAGTGGATCTAAGTTTGATAATCTAGAGATATTCGCAACATCAGCTATTTTAGCTTCTTGTAATAATAGACCCTTAACCTAGTGCAACTTTAAACTAAAATCAAAAAGCTCTACATCATCAGTTTTTAAGAGTCTTTCGCATATTTCTTTAATATACTCAGACTTCTCGTGAGATTTAATAAATATTTTTTTTAGACTTTCTGAGAGAGAAATTGGATTATTTTTTAATAAACTAACATTTTCAATCATCATAATTTCCTGAACATTACTTGCTTTAAGTTTTGTTAAGCATTTCAACAATACATAGAACTGAAAGTTAATATCTTTTTTCTGTTCAGAAAGATGCAATTTTTCTATCTTCATATTTGTCATAATTAAATAAATCTAACTCAATTGATCTGTATTTTTTACGAGGTTTTTCCAAAGACAATTTTATTTGATTTGATAAAGCTTTTATCACTGGTACACAAACACTATTCCCAAACTGCTTGTAAGCTTGATTATCACTAACTACAATTTTAAAACTATCAGGAAATCCTTGTAGTCTTGCTGCTTCTCTAGGGGTTAATTTTCTTGGATTTTTATCATTTTGTTTTATTAAAATTTCTGAACCATCTTTGTAATACCTAGCTGAAATTGTACTGGTATAAGGTGAATTCTCATCAAACATAGAATACCCAAATCCATTACACTTCTCAATATGTTCTTTCTTGCGTCGAATGTGACCTGCCCACAATCTATCAGATATTGTATATTTGTTAGAAACATCTTTTTCTAAAATATCTCCCAGCTTTATTTGCTTAGACAAAGGTTTTGGGAAAGAAAAATCGACATTATCTAAAAATCCTACTATATAAATTCTTTCTCTATTTTGAGGGACTCCAAAATCTTTAGCATTAAGAACTTGTGAATAAACATTGTATCCCATTTCTTCCAAAGTGTTTTGGATAACTCTATAAGTATTTCCTTTATTGTGACTCTTCAAACCTTTCACATTTTCTAAAAAAACAATTTTTGGTTTGTGATAATTAATGATTCTTGCAATATGAAAAAATAATGTCCCTCTGGTATCTTCAAACCCCATTTTCAGTCCAGCATTTGAGAATGGTTGGCAAGGAAAACCAGCGAGCAACGCATCAAAATTTGGTATATCCTTTTCATCAATTAGAGTAATATCACCCTGAGGCTTTTCTCTAAAATTAGCTTCATACGTGTTTTGGGCAAATTTATCCCACTCAGAAGAAAAAACACACTCACCACCAACAGAGTCAAAACCGAGTCTTATTCCTCCAATTCCAGCAAATAAATCAATAAACTTAAAGTTGTGGTTATTTTTCATATTATCAATTACATTTTTTACTTACAAATAAATAGTAAGAATGGTTAATTTTGATTAGAAATTTTTATCTTATTTCAGATTATTTTGTATCTTTTTTATTTAAATCTGAGCCAAAATCAAAATTGAGTATAAATATTAAATTACACTTCAAAGTAAAAAATCTTTACGATATTTATTTTAAATATATGTTTGTTAAGCAATAGTTCTTTCCCAATCAAATTTTCTTTAAATAAATTTTACACTCAAATAAAAACCATGTTTAGCGCAAACTGCCCGGCAAAAATTAATCTATTTTTAAAAATTACTGGCAAAAATGCTAATTATCACGAACTAGAATCTCTTTTTGCTTTCCTTGATCTGGCTGATGAATTGGTGGTAGAAAAATCCGAAAAATTTGCGTTGGAAATTAGCGGAGAGTTTTCTGGTCTTGTTGATGAAAAAGACAATCTTTTTACTAAAATTTTGAATTATTTTGTTGAAAAGTTTGCTATTTCTTCAAATGTCAAAATAAAAATTGTCAAAAACATTCCTGTTGGTGCTGGACTTGGTGGAGGATCATCAAATGCAGCATTTTTTATGAAGGCTTTGAATGAAATTTTTGCGCTAAATCTAACAATTGCAGAAATGCAAAGAATTTCGCTTAATTTTGGCTCTGATATTGCATTTTTATTACAAAATAAAGCAGCAATTGTAAGAGGACGTGGTGAAATTATTACAAATTATCCTGAATTTGAAAAAATTCCAGCTTTACTTATTAATCCTAAAATCTTTGTCTCAACTGCCAAAATTTTTCAAGATTTTGATGGTAATTTTTCAGCAAAAATAGTCGATTCTGACTTGTTAGAAAAAGATGTTTTCAACCTAACCATAAAGTTGGAAAATGACTTGCAAAAACCAGCTATTTTAAATGCAAAAATAATTGGTGAAATTTTGGAAAATTTAAGAAATAATAAGGCAAAAATTGCTAAAATGTCGGGAAGTGGAGCAAGTTGTTTCGGAATTTTTAGTAACTTAGACGATTTAGAAAATGCGGAAAAATATTTTCTTAACAATTTTCCCAATTTTTTCATAAAAAAAGTTAATATTCTTTCCAAAATTTAGCAAAAAATGAAAAAATCTTACGGATTGCAAACAATTGACCAAAAAATTACCGATCTTTTAAAACCATTATTTCAGGGCAGTAAAAAAGAATTTATCTTAATAAATAACTTAATCAAAAACTGGAATGATCTTATTGGAAAAAAATATGCACCATTTTGCTATCCAAAATCTATAAACTTTGACAAAAGTTCAAAAAATGCAAAACTTACCATTGCTGTTCATAATTCCTCAGTTGGCATGTTTCTGGAAAGTAATAGTGAAATTATTTTAGAAAAAATCGCTTCCTTTTACGGTTTTAAATCAATTACTAAAATTGTAATAAAACAAGAACCAAAAGAAGTAATAATAAAACCTGAAGAAATAAAATTACCAAAACAACAAGAAGAGTTTCTTAAAACAAGACTTAAAGATATAGAAGATCCAGAACTTGCAAAGACACTAGAAAATCTTGGAAAACAAATTCTCAAAGAAAAAAATAAAGCAATTATATCTTAACAACAACTTTTATCCTAAGCGAAGCAAAGTATCTCAAGTGATCAGCACCGAAATCTGAATTGAGATCCTTCGCTTCGCTCAGAATGACAATAATTGTAAAGATGGTAAGAAAATAAACATAATGCTAGTCAATCTTAATTAAACGAATTTTTTGATTATCAACTAATCTTAAAAAGTAATCTTAACCCCCTTGACATATATCAAAAAATCACTATTTTTTTACCATTGAATTTGTATTTTTTCTCCCAATTTATTTAGGAAAATTAATTTAAAATAAATTCAAGAAATTATTGGAGGTGTTTCATGACTAACAACGCATCTATTTCTTTATTTAGTGCTGGAATTTCAAAATCTGGCGACTCTGGCTTCTTGCAATATCTTAAAGAAATCCAGAAATTCCCTATTCTAACTCCAGAACAAGAGTATGAATTTGGTATGAAATATAAAAATACCGGAGATAAAGAAGCTGCAAAAGCTCTATTGCAGAGCCACTTGAGGTTGGTTGTAAAGATGGCAGGAAAATTCAAAAACTATGGATTGCCAGTTGTTGATCTTGTTTCTGAAGGAAATTTGGGACTAATTCAGGCAGTAAAAAAGTTTGACCCTAAAAAAGGTTTCCGCTTTTCAACATACGCAATGTGGTGGATTCGTGCCTACATACAAGAATACATTCTACGCTCTTGGTCTTTAGTAAAAATTGGCACAACAGTTGCTCAAAAAAAGCTTTTCTTCAACTTACACAAAATACGCAAAAAAATTTCTGACACCGCAACTTCTAATCGTCTTGCTCCAGAACATATAAACCAAATTGCAGAAGAACTTAATGTTTCAAAACAAGAAGTAATTGATATGGATTCAAGACTTCAACAATCAGACTCTTCTCTTAACCTAGTTATTGGAGATGAGGAAGATGGAATTGAAGTTGGGAATACTTTGTCTGATAACCAAGATAACCAAGAAGAAATTGCTATTAAAAATCAGGAAAAATCTCGTCAATACTCAATATTCAAAGAAGCCATTAAGGCCTTAAAATCAAGAGAAAAGGACATTTTAATTAAACGTCAAATGGTTGAAAACCCTATGACTTTAGAAGAATTAAGTCAATTTTATAAAATCTCTCGCGAAAGAGTTCGCCAAATTGAAACCAGCGCAATTGATAAAATTAAAAAAGAAGTAAAGAGAATGCAGCTAGAAATGCGTTTAAATTAAACTATAAAGATTATCATCTTCATAGTTTGCAATAGTTATGTTGCCTTGTTTCAAAAGTCTTTCATTTAAATCTAAAATGAAAGACTTCAGTCGAAAGTTATCAAGATATTCTTCTTACGGTTAGAATAATAAATAATATTATGATGGCAATTTGAATCAAAAAGAGATCAAAAAAATTAAATGTTTACAGGAATAATAACTCATATTGGAAAAGTTGAATCTCTTAGCAATAACATATCCAAAGATTTGCTTTTAAAAGTTTCTACAAAAAAAAGTAAAATAAAACGCAAACTTGAAATTGGATGTTCAATTGCATGTAATGGCATTTGTTTAACTTTGATAAAAAAAGAAATAAAAGGAGTAAAAATTGTTTTTTCTTTCCAATCTTCATTGGAAACCTGCAAAAAAACTACCCTGCAAAATTGGAGTTTAGAAGAAGAAATAAATCTAGAATTCGCTCTTAGAGTTGGAGATGAATTTGGAGGACATATTGTTTCAGGGCACGTTGACTCTAAGGCAACAATAAAATCAATTAAAAAAGTAAAAGATTCTTATATTTTTTCTTTTACCACACCAAAAAACTTAATAAAATTTATTTGTCAAAAAGGTTCAGTTGCAATTAATGGCGTTTCATTGACTGTAAATGAAGTAAAAAACAACGAATTTAAAGTGAATTTAATTCAACACACAATTGAAAACACCATTTTTAGAAATGCGAAAGTTGGTGATTTTGTGAATTTAGAAATTGATACAATCGCCCGTTACGTTTTGGGCGCAAAAAAATAGTTTATGAATAATAAAGAAAAAAAAATTTTAGCCACAATTCCAGAAATTATTGCTGATGCCAAAGAAGGCAAAATGTTCATCTTGGTTGATGATGAAAACCGAGAAAATGAAGGTGATTTGGTAATTCCTGCTTCAATGTGTGATGACAAACAAATTAACTTCATGGCAAAACATGGTCGTGGACTTATTTGTCTTGCGTTAACCGAACAACGTGTGAAAGAACTTGATTTGCCTTTCATGTCGCAAAATAACGAATCACGCAACAAAACAGCATTCACAATTTCAATTGAAGCCAGAGATGGAATTTCTACTGGTATTTCAGCTTTTGACCGCGCCAAAACAATTTCTGATGCTATTAATCCCAAAAAAGATAAAAACTCTATTGTAAGTCCTGGACATATTTTTCCACTTAAAGCTGAAAATGGCGGAGTATTAGTTCGTGCAGGACATACTGAAGCAGCTGTCGATATTTCAAAGCTTGCTGGACTTAATCCGTCAGGTGTCATTTGTGAAATTATGAATGATGACGGCACAATGGCAAGATTGCCAGAGCTGATTAAATTTGCTCAAAAACATCAGATGAAAATTGCCACAATTGCCGATTTGATTG
>CAZENB010000005.1:19906-35674 GCA_964513555.1 uncultured Rhizobium sp.
GAATATCGCCGCAAAAATGAAAAATTGGTGGAAGTTATAAAAAAAGAAAAATTCATCAGCAAAAGTGCCGGCGAATTTAACGCCGTAATTTATAGTAATAAGCTTGATGGCATTGAACATATTGCTCTTGTGAAAGGTGAAATTTCTCAAAATTCTCCAACATTGGTCAGAATGCATCATTTAAACATTTTAAGTGATTGTCTTGATGATGCATCAAATTCAAGAGCAAATTTGCTGCAAAAAGCTCTGAAAAAAATTGCCAAGGAAAAAAATGGCGTAATTGTTTTAATTAGACAACCAAATGAAACAATTTCTCATCTTTTGGGCGAACAAAATCAAACTCCAAACAAAGAAAAGGAATTAAGAAATTACGGAATTGGTGCACAAATTTTGGCAGATTTGGGAATTAAAAATATGACACTTTTAGCAAATGCCAAAAAATCTGTAATTGGTTTGGAAGCTTATGATATCAAAATTTGCGGTTATAAAAAATTATAAAAGATGAACAATCTTTTCAATCATTGCGTCGCCCAATTCATCTAAACCTTTTATAGTTATTGAGTTTTTATAAAACTCATCAGTACTGTGACCAATTCCAATTCCAACAACTTCAATTTTTGATTGGCGCTCAATTTTATTAATAACGTGATGTAAATGATCTGAAAGAATATCAGAATCATTAGAAGAAGCTGTTGAATCATCAATTGGTGTGCCGTCAGAAATTACCATCAAAATTTTACGTCTCTCATCTCTTTGCATCAATCTGGCTTTGGCAAAAAGCAAAGCTTCCCCGTCAATATTTTCCTTTAAAACACCTTCTTTAAGCATTAAACCTAAATTCACTTTTGCTTTTTTGAAACTTTGATTGAAATGCTTGTAGATAATGTGTCTAAGCTCGTTAAGTCTGCCTGGATTTTTGCTTCTGCCTGAACTTTCCCACAATTTGCGTACTCTGCCGCCTTTCCAATCACCTGTTGTAAAACCGATAATTTCGGTTTTAACGGAAAATTTTTCCAAAATTTCAGCAATAATTTCGCAAGCCATTGCACTCATAACAATTGGATTTCCACGCATTGATCCAGAGTTATCCAATAAAATAGTAAGAGCAGTATCATTATATTGATGATCTTTGTTATTGATCCAGACATCTTCTACAAAAGGATCAATAACAATTCGTGACAGTTTTTTTCTATTTAAAACACCTTGTACTACATCAAACTCTACCAAGGCATTTTTTCTAGAAATAAGTTTTCTTTTTAATTTTAAACTCATTTTTTTAGAAATTCCCGAAAGCTTTGAAAGCTTCAAATCAAGCTGATCTCGAAGTAACTCTAAATCATTTTTGCTAATAATTTTTTGTGGAAAAACAATTTCATCAAACTTGCTTGAGTAAATTTTATAAGCATTTTTAAACTCAACTTTACTTTCCAGACTTTCAGTTTTTTGCGATTTAATATTAACTTCACCTTGTGCATCTTTATCTTCTTTTATTTGCGGATTTGCCACAACTTCTTCAACTTCTTTGCTTTCAAGCTCTTCACCATTTTGGTTGAAATTACTTTCATTTGCATCTGGTGAAGTCTCAGCACCAAAATTCTGCAATTCTTGTTGCTGATCTTGAGTATTATTTTCTTGCTGCGATTCTTGTTCTTTTTCTTCTTTATTATCAGCTTCTTGCTCTTTTTTAATTAAGTCTAACAGCTTTTGTAGTGCAACAGAAAACTCTTTTTGATTTTTAGTTTTTAATTTCAAAGTTTTTATTTCATTAACAACTTTTTTACTTAAGTTATTTTGAATTTCCAAAGCCATTTCTTTGGTTCTTGGCAAAATTTCATTTGGAAAAATCTGATTAAGCAAAACCAAAGAAAGACTAGAAGGAGCCGAAAAAATGTCACTTTCAATTTTGAACAAAATGTTTTTCACCACTCCTAAATAAGAATCAGAAATGCAATCAATCACCCTCACCTTTTCAAAAGAATCGAAAAACTCTTTTTCTTCAAATGAAATATCTTTTTGCTTATGAATTTCCGAGTTGTGAAACAAGAAGTAACAGGCAGCCATATCAAAAGAAGCACGAGAATAATTTACTTTCTCCAAAACTTCAGGCAAAATTATATTTTTGTTTTCATCAATTAAATTCTGGTTCCAAGAAAAAAAATTATTTTTTGCATCACTACTAAAATCAATGTTCAGCAAATCTTTCTTAACAATTGTTTGCAAAGTTGTAATTAAACTTTCTTTTGTATTTTCTTTATGTTTTTTTTTCATCTTCACAAAATACCCAATAAAATTTCAGCTAATTTTTTAATATCATATTTTTTATGCTCTGATGAGAAAGTTATACGCAATCTTGCTTTATTTCTTTCTACTGTTGGATATCGAATTGCACCAATTAAAAAGCCTTTTTCTTCAACCTTTTTAGCAATTTCTAAAGTTTTTTTAGCATCACCAATGATAATTGGAATTATTGCCGATTGCGGTTCTGGCAAGTTTAACAATTCACAAAAATATTGCGCATTTGCTAAGGTTTTCTGCGCTAAATTTTTCTTTTTAATTATTTTAAGAGATTCCCTTGCAGAAGCTAAAACGGAAGGCGGCAAAGCAGTTGAGTAAATTTGTGATTTGGCAAAGTTTCGTAAATAATCAATAATTTCTTTGTTTCCCGAAACATAACCACCAACACAACCCAAAGCTTTGGAAAGAGTGCCAAGAGTTAAAAAGTAAGATTTGTTATGAAGCAAAGCCCCAAGATTTTTGTCATTCTGAGGCGAAGCCGAAGAATCTCGTCCAACATACCGAGATCCTTCGCTTCGTTCAGGATGAAAGGATGGTTTAACAAACAGACCATGAGCATCGTCAACTGCTAATATTACATCAAATTCTTCCGCCAACTTTTTCAATTCATCAACCAAACCAAGATCACCATCCATTGAAAACACTGTTTCTGTGATAATCAAACATTTGCTAAATTTATGGCGTTGTTCTTGTAAAATTTTGTGAGCATGAGAAATATCATTATGCAAAAACCGCATCAATTTTGCACCAGAAAGCTTAGCGCCATCAATCAAACTTGAGTGAATTAAACGATCTGCAACAATTAAATCTGTTTCACTTACAAGAGCTGGAATCACACCAATTGCACAAGAATATCCCGAAGAAAATACAATTGCATCATCGCAATTTTTGGCCTCTGATAATTGCTTTTCTAATTTTGTGTAAAGAGAGTTGTTTCCTGTAACATAACGCGAAGCGCCAGCGCCAACACCATATTTTTTAATTGCAGAAATTGCGGCTTCTTTAACTTGAGAATTTTGAGAAAGACCAAAGTAGTCATTTGAGGCAAAAGAGATAAATTCTTTTTTTCCATGCTTTACAATAACTGCATCAACCACATTTGATTCAACAAGGCTGCGATAAAGATTCTGTTCTTTTTGTTTTTGAAGTATTTTTGCGTAAGAATCTTTCATTTTGGATTTTGCTTGGGCACTTTTACAAACACCACTAAAAAAGAGACAAACAATTTATTTGCTTGCCTCTTTTTAAATTTTAAACGTCCAAGTTAACAACCTTTAACGCATTTTCTTGAATAAATTCACGTCTTGGTTCAACAACGTTACCCATCAAAGTTGAGAAGGTTTCATCAGCCTCATCAAACTGTTCAACTTTCACCTGCAACAGAGTTCTGTTTGCTGGATCAAGTGTTGTTTCCCAAAGTTGTTCTGCGTTCATTTCACCCAAACCTTTAAAACGTTGGATTGAAACTCCTTTTTTACCAGCTTCAATAATTGCATTCATCAACTCAATTGGTTTACTTGCATTAACTTCTGATTCACTGCGAATAAATTTAACTTTTGATTCAAAATCTTCACCAATTTGCTCTTTAACTTTTGCAATAGCATCAATTTCTGGGAATTCAAAGTAAGATTTTTTAACTACAAAAACTGTTTTTACACCGCGAGTTTCTTTTATAACTTCAAGATCTTCAAATTCATTTATTGAAGACTTCCAAGAAATTTCTTCATCTGAATTTGCAGCAAAAATTTTGTCAATTTTTGCAATTAAAGATTTTGCTTTAGTAGAATCTTTAATCCACTCTTTGTTATAAGCACCTGCAAGAGCTAAGTTCTCAGAAATTTCTGAAGGAATAACACGAGATAAATTGTTTATTAGATAAGAAAATTTGCTTAACTTGTTAACAAAATCGTGCAAGTCAGCACCAGATCTATCGCCAGCTTTTGACTTCAGAACAGCGTTATTCAAAGCATTTTCAATAATATAGCTTTGCCATGCCTGTTCATTTTTTAAATAAACTTCACTTGAACCTTTTTTAACCTTATAAAGTGGAGGTTGAGCAATATATAAAAAGCCATGCTCAATTAATTTTGGCATGTGACGGAAAAAGAAAGTAAGAAGCAAAGTTCTAATGTGAGAACCATCAACGTCCGCATCAGCCATAATGATAATTTTATGATAACGAACTTTTGAAGGATCAAAATCTTGCTCGCCAATTCCAGTTCCAAGAGCAGTTATCATTGTTCCAATTTCAGCTGACGAAAGCATTTTATCAAAACGAGCACGCTCAACGTTTAAAATTTTACCACGAATTGGTAAAATTGCCTGAAACTTACGATTGCGTCCAGATTTTGCAGAACCACCTGCCGAATTACCCTCAACAATAAATAATTCAGAAAGAGAAGGATCTTTTTCCTGACAATCAGCAAGCTTTCCTGGTAAGTTTGAGACTTCTAGAGCTGATTTTCTTCTAGTTAGCTCACGTGCTTTTCTTGCAGCTTCTCTTGCTTGAGCAGCTTCAACAGCTTTTCCAACAATTGATCTGGCATCGCTTGGACGCTCTTCAAACCACTGAGCTAATTTATCATTTACCCAAGATTCAACATGAGTTCTAACTTCACTTGATACTAATTTATCTTTTGTTTGAGAAGAAAACTTTGGATCAGGAACTTTTACTGAAACAACTGCTGTTAAACCTTCACGTACGTCGTCACCAGATAAAACAATTTTTTCTTTCTTAAAAAGTTTATTATCGGATGCATAATTATTAATTGTTCTTGTTAAAGCCGCTTTCATACCAGCTAAGTGAGTACCACCATCACGTTGACGAATATTATTCGTAAAACATAAAACGTTTTCGTGATAACTATCATTCCACTGCATTGAAAGCTCTAAGCTAATACCACTATTTTTATCAGCAGCAACTATATTTATTGTTTGGTGAACAGCATTTTTGGTACGATCTAAGTATTTTACGTATGCTTCAACTCCACCTTCATAAAATAAAACAACTTCTTTTGGCTCTTCTCCGCGTAAATCTTTTAAAACAATTTTTACACCAGAATTAAGAAATGACAACTCACGAAGACGTTGTTCAAGAGTTGAAAAACTAAATTCTATAACATTTGAGAAAGTTTGGTTTGAAGGATGAAAAGTAACTTCCGTACCTTTTTCACCATTAGCATCACCGACAACTTTTAGAGGAGAAACTGCATCTCCATGCTCAAAACGCATAGAATGTTTTTTTCCTTCACGCCAGATAGTAAGTTCTAACCAGTCAGAAAGAGCGTTTACAACTGAAACACCAACACCATGCAAACCACCAGAAACTTTATAAGAATTTTGGTCAAATTTACCACCAGCATGAAGTTGTGTCATAATAACTTCTGCAGCTGAAACACCTTCTTCTTCATGAATATCTGTTGGAATACCGCGTCCATTATCACGCACTGTAACTGAACCATCAACATTCAAAGCAACAGTAACCTGATCACAGTGACCAGCTAAAGCTTCGTCAATTGCGTTATCAACAACTTCATAAACCATATGATGCAAACCCGAACCATCATCTGTATCACCAATATACATTCCAGGTCTTTTTCTAACTGCTTCTAATCCCTTTAGAACTTTAATTGAATCCGCAGTATAAGCATTTGTATTTATTTCTTTTTCAATAGTCTCAACTTCGTTTTTTTGTGCTGTCATTTTGCAATTTTTTAATTTGGAATTTTTAACGTGCCAAGCACCTTTATTTTGTGGTTACATAATATAAAAACAATCTTAAAAAGAAAGCTATAAAAGCTACTTTAAAAGTTTTTTTTAATGACCTAATTTAACTTCAATTTCACTTAAATCACTACCAGAATCAGCTTCTAATCTTTGTTCATAACTTTTTACGTAACAAAGAGCATTTTGCTTATCTTCACAGTAATAAATTACACCTTGTAATAAATAATTTTCACCATCAATCAACTTTGGCAAAGTTAGTGATTTTTTTTGAATCACATTCCAGTCAAAATCCATTATTAAGTCAGCCTCATTTTCTGAATTTAACTTTAATAAAGTCAAAAAACTTGGCCCCATCTCATTAATTTTCCAACCACTCTTAAGTTTTATTTTAACCATTACATCTTTATCAGAATTTACCCCTAATTCTTTTTCTTTCTCCAAATTAGGTAAATATTCTAAATTAGTTCTTTTAGGAGTTTTTAAAGGTGGTAAAACATCAAGTAATTCGCTATTTAAGCTGGCACGACTTACCGATAAAATACGATTATTATTAGTGTCAGCTATATAAAAACGATCTAATACCGCAATAATTGAACTTGGCTCATCAAATTCGGTACTTGAAGAACGTCCTAAGTTATCACCTTTTTTACCATTACCAATAAAGTTTGTTAACTTTTTGGTGCCAAAATCATATTCTTTAATTCTATTTTCATCTGCATCAACAACATATATTCCTGTATCATCAACAGTTATGGCAGTAGGACGTTTTAAATTATTGTTAGAATTTTTATCAACCAGAACTTCTACTGATCCAGAACTGCTAATCAGAAATAATGCTGATTTTTCTGGATTAACTGCATATAGGTTTTTTCCATAATAAGCAAGATCTGAAATACCAGAAAGTAATTCTTTATTTTCAGAAAAAGAAGATAGTTTCTTGTTTTTTATATCATATTTCAAAATCTGTGAAGTTCCAGAATTAGCAATAACAATGTAATTTTTATCCGATAAAAACTCTAAGTCATTTGGTGAGTAAAGATTTGTATTATCAGCACCTGCAGACGAAACTTTGCTACCAGAAACGCCAGATCCTATAAGTGTCGTTACTTTTCCTGTAGAAAAATTAACTTCTCTTAAAGAATGATTTCCAGTATCAGCAACGTATAATCTTTCATTATTAAATATTAAACCCTGAGGAAAATTAAACGCTGCTTCATTGAAATCACCATCTGCAAAGCCCTTACCTTTTTGACCTATTGTGGTAATTATTTCACCCAATAAAGAAGTGACCACAATATTACTATCAGCAAAGTTAGTAATAAAAATTGCTGGCGCATCATAACCATTATATTTGAAGCGTGAGGTATACTCAAGTTTGGTTGGGAAATTTAATACATTGTTAAATATACTGTATTTTTCAAGAGAGATTGGTAAAGAATCGTGATTTATTTCATACTGATATTTTTTTATTGTTTTTTGTATAGTTCTATTAATTTCATCAAAATTCTCACTATCTTCAAATTTCTTAACAATATTGCCATGAATATCTAATAAAACTAAAGTAGGTAATTGTTTAATTTCAAAATTACCCTTAACAACACCATCTTTATCATTAAATACTGGATGTTCTATTCCATTTTTTAAGACTTCTTTTTTAACAACAGAATTTTCTTTTTCTTCTTCTGATTTTGGTTCATGAATTGTTATAACGGTAAGTTTATTACCATAATTTTTTTGTAGCTTGTCAACTTCTAAAAATATATTTTCGCATTTTTTACAACCATAGTTCCAGAAACTAAGCAATATAACTCGCCCTTTTAAATCTGAAACCTCCAGATTACGACTTGTATTTAACCATTCCTGTTGTGAAGATTTATAATCTGAAATAATTATTTTACTAACTGATGAGCTATGAAATGTAGCACTGTAAAATAAAAAAGAAAAAAAAGAATAAATACCGTAAAAAATTACTAAAACTGCGGCAATTAAAAGAAGGAATGATTGATCTTTTTTACTAATTTTCATTTTTTCTTGGATTTAGCTGATTTACAGAAGAGTTTGCTAAAGTTGCAATATAAAATTTTTAAACTTAATTATTTATATCTATTTGGCTTCATCAAAAGCAGAGGAATTTAAAACAATAACTTAAAAACTTAGAATATTTCTCAAAGTATTTGTCATAAAAAAGCAAAAAACCAGCGCAAAAAATTGTGCTGGTTTTTTGGTAGTTAGGCGACGTATTCGCCTTTTCTACTTCTTTTCTTACGAGTTATATTCTCTTCAATTCTTCTTTTTTTCGCTTCAGAAGGTTTTTCATAAGCTTTTCTTCTTCTAGCTTCTTTAATAATACCTTCTTTTTGCGTTTTCTTTCTGAAAGATCTGATAGCTAACTCTAAGTTACCTTTACCTGATAATACTACTTGCACTGCACTTTACCCCCTTTAATCTGAAAAATTTATAAATTCTTTTAATATAACTTATAATTGTGGATCAATCCAAGATATGTTACCATCTTTTCTATGATAAACAACATTAATTCTTTTGTTTTTACTATTGATGAAAACAAGAGCTGGAAGATCCTGTAAATCCATTTTCATAACCGCTTCCTCTACTGAAAGAATTTCAATATCAGTCGATTTTTCGTTTATAACATTCATTGAAGAATTAATTTCATCAGATTCTTCTTGCTCCATTTCTTCAAAAACATTATACGCAACTGGAGGAAGAACATATTTTGTAGCATTTAACGCTTTATAATCTGGTTCTACAGATTTAATACCTCCACCAACGCGACGATAGTTTTTTATTCTTCCTTTGTATCTTCTAAGTTGTTTTACAGCTTTTTCAGCAGCTTCATTAAAACAACCGTAAACATCTCCACCTTCAGCGTCACTTTTTACTTTAATTCCACCCTTAACGCCCTCGTTAACTGTAATTACAACTTTAAACATATGTCCATCTTTTGAAAAATGAACTTCTGCATTAACTGCGTTATCAAAGTATTTTCTAACTTGTTTTTCTAAATTTTCTTCAACATATTGTGTTAGAGATTGACCAACATCAATATGAGAACCCATTACTCTGATTTGCATATCTTAAACCTCTAAAAAAATTAAATAAAGTTAAGCGATTTGATTCATAACAAATTGTAGAATTCCACCACGATTAAAATACTCAACCTCATTACCAGTGTCAAGACCGCAAATTAAAGTAAATTCTTCTTTTGATCCATCAAATCTTGTAATAAGGCATTTCAGATCTTGTTTAGGTTTAATGTTAGGAGTAATTCCCAAGATATCAATAGTTTCATTACCAACTAAATTGAAGGTTTTGCGATTTTGTCCTTCTTTAAAAATTAAAGGCATTACACCCATTCCAACCAAGTTTGAGCGATGTATTCTTTCAAAACTTTCAGCAATAACTGCTTTTACACCAAGTAAATAAGTACCTTTTGCTGCCCAATCTCTTGAAGAACCAGTACCATATTCTTTACCTGCAAAAATAACTAAAGAAGTTTGTTTTTCCTTGAAATACATTGCAGCGTCGTATATTGAGAATTCTTGGTCTGCTTTTTCAGATATTTTTGTAAAACCACCTTCTTTACCTTGCATAATTTCATTTTTGATTCTGATATTTGCAAAAGTTCCACGCATCATAACTTCATGATTTCCTCTACGAGCACCGTATGAGTTAAAATCAGCTTTTGTAACTGATTTAGAAGTTAGATAAGATGCAGCTGGTGACGTAGCAGAAATATTACCAGCCGGAGAAATATGATCAGTTGTGATTGAATCACCAAATATTCCCAAGATTCTTGCTGATTTAACATCAACAGCATTTTGACGATTTAGGTCATCAAAGAAATTTGGCAAACGAATGTAGGTACTATTTGAATTCCAACTATAAGTATCAGACTGCTCAACATTAATTGCCTGCCAATCTTTATCACCGCTGAATAAATTTGAGTATTTCTTTTCAAAAACTTCTCTTTTGATGTTAGAGCTTATAACATCGTCTATTTCTTTTTTACTTGGAAAAATGTCTTTTAAGAAAACTTTGTTTCCGGAATTATCGAAACCTATTGCATCTATTGCCAAATTGATTTTTAGAGTTCCAGCTAAAGCATAAGCAACAACTAATGGAGGAGAAGCCAAGTAATTAGCTTTTACCAATGGATGAACTCTACCTTCAAAATTACGATTTCCTGACAAAACCGCACCAACCAAAAGATTTTTATCCTTAATTGTTTCTTCAATTTTAGTATGTAGAGGTCCTGAATTACCAATACAAGTTGTACAACCATAACCTATGATGTTAAAACCAAGTTGATCCAAGTAAGGCTGTAAACCAGAATTTTTTAAATACTCTTCAACAACTTGTGATCCAGGAGCTAAGGAAGTTTTAACAAAACTTTTGACTTTCAAACCTTTTTCAACTGCTTTTTTAGCAAGAAGTCCAGCAGCGATCAAAACTGAAGGATTTGAAGTATTTGTGCAAGATGTGATTGCAGCAATCACAACGTCACCATCACCTAAATCAGAATTTATTTCTGAAACTAAATGACGTTTTTTATCACTTGAACCACCAAGTTCAGATAATATTTTTTCGAAAGATTCGTTTACTTGTGGCAATAAAACTTTATCTTGCGGTCTTTTTGGACCAGCAAGCGAAGGCTGTATAGTTGAAATATCAAGTTCCAGAACTTCACTAAATTGTGGTTCAAAACTATAATCTTGACAGAACATATTTTGTTTTTTGGCATAATTTTCTACCAAATCAATTGTTTCTTGGCTTCTTCCCGTTAAGTGTAGGTAATTAAGAGTTTCTGAATCAATTGGAAAGATACCACAAGTTGCACCATATTCAGGAGCCATATTAGCGATTGTAGCGCGATCTGCTAAAGAAAGATAAGCAAGAGCTGGACCAAAAAATTCAACAAACTTTCCTACAACACCTTTTTTACGAAGAATATTAGTTACCGTTAATACAAGATCTGTTGCTGTAATTCCATCTTGTAATTTACCATAAAGTTTAAAACCAATTACCTCTGGAATTAACATTGAAACTGGCTGGCCAAGCATAGCAGCTTCAGCTTCAATACCTCCAACACCCCAACCAAGAACTGCCAAACCATTAATCATAGTTGTGTGAGAATCAGTTCCAACAACTGTATCTGGATAAACAAAAGTTTTTCCATTTTCTTCTTTTTGCCAAACAACTTGTGCTAAGTTCTCTAAGTTTACTTGATGACAAATTCCAGTTCCTGGCGGAACAACACGGAAATTATTGAATGACTTTTGTGCCCATTTCAGAAATTCATAACGCTCAGAATTTCTTGTCATTTCGAGATCAACGTTCTTTTTAAAAGCATCTTTCGAACCAGCAAAATCAACTTGTACTGAGTGATCTATTACTAGATCGACTGGAACTAATGGATTTATTTTTTTTGGATCCTTACCAATTCTAGAAAATGCATCGCGCATTGCAGCCAAATCAACCACAGCAGGAACACCAGTAAAATCTTGCATTAAAACACGTGCTGGTGAATAAGCTATTTCAACTCTCTTATCTGAATTTCTTACCGAATCTATTAAGTTTACTATGTGATCTTCTCTAACAACCTCACCATCAAAATTTCTCACTAAGTTTTCTAACAAAATTTTTAAGCTGTAGGGAAGTTTAGAAATATCACGTCCTGCTTTTTTTGCAGCTTCTTCAATAGAAAAAAAGTTGTAACTTCTAGAACCTATTTTTAATTCTGATTCGTTAATAAATTTTTTTGTCATATATTAATTTATGAATGTGTTGAAACAATAATCCAATTCGGATCCTGAGAAGTAATATCTTTAGTAAATGTCCAAACATCTGTTAATTCATTAATTTCATTCTTACCACCTTCTATTACTTCACCTTGGTGATCACTTACGTAATTGATTTGTTTAGAAGTAATTTTAACAACTATAGAAACTTTATTTTCAATCATTAGTGCAGAGATGATTTCAGCATTTTCAACTGAAATAATGTTACTCACTAAAACTTTACCACTAGCTTTTCTTTGACTTATTGCTTGTTCAAAATTTTGATAAATTTTCTCACTTAATAGAAATTTCAGTGTTTCTAAATCTCCGACAGAAAATGCTTTTATTACCATCTCAAAAGCACTTTTTGCACCATTTATAAAAAACGCAGTTGACATGTTACAAGAAGACATTGCTTTCAAAAATACTTCTTTCGACTTATAATCAATGTTTTGCAAGAATTTTTCTTCTTCTATCTTCTCTTTTTCTCTGTCGGCAGTTGTTTTTTGACCAACAATGGCAATTTGTTTTTTAACTTCTTCCAGTATTTTATTACGATGATTTATTTTTTCTTGAATACTTCTTTTTTCATCTTCGTCAATTTTTCCAAGCTGACTTTTAAGTTTAAAGAATATGTATAGTGCGATTGCAGCAAAAAATATTATATCCATGAACAGCTTTTTTTATTTTTTAATTGTGTCGCAAAGAATAGATGGGGCAGACGACGGGGATCGAACCCGCGACCCTCAGAACCACAACCTGATGCTCTAACCAACTGAGCTACGTCTGCCATTAAATTGAGATCATCATTTAAATTTGTAATTGACTTAAAGTCAAGAAGGTAAAACAAAAAGATTTATTCATAACAACCAAAATATTTCCTAAAGAAAATTTCTAAAACGATAAAAATAATTACTAACTATCAACTAATGAAATTTTATTATCTATTTTTCTACTTTTATCTTCATTACCTTTTAGGTTAGATTCTAAAATAGAAATTTCTTTTTCTAGGTTTGCTATTTTTTGTTGATCTGCAGATGTTATATTTTCAGGTTTTGTAGATTTCAAACGATCTAGCTCTGATTTTTTCATCAATATATCAAGTTGAGCAAGTTTTAATTTTGCATTAACTTGCATTTTATCAGAAAACAGAGAACTTTTTTCAGCATAATTATATTTGTTACTTTCCTTAATTCTGTCTTCTTTTTTTGAATTATCTTTTTTGTCACTTTCAAAAGAATGGCTATTTTCTAGAGCTTTTAATTTATTATCTTCCAAAGCTTCAATTACATTTTTTAACTGCTTAGATTTATCTTCAACCGCTTCCTTAGTTCTTTGGTCTTCATGAAGTCCAAGTTGAATAATATTTTCGATTTCTTTTATAACTTCATTATAAATTGTAGCTTTGTACTGAGCAAGCTCAACTTTAGAAGCTTCAATAATTGATTTTGAATATTCAACATTTTGTGATCTTAAATTCTCTTCAATTCTTTCTTCTTTAGTAAGGTCTCTTCCTGCTGTTTTTTCTCTGAAATCTAAAAGCTCTAATTTTGAGTTTTCTAAAATCATCTCTTGGATAGCAATAAGTGAGGATTTTTGATGAATTTCTTGCTCAATCATAACTTTACTAGCCTGACTTTCAATATCTGAAATCTCTCTTACCAATACTTTGATAGTCTCTTCATTAGCTGGATTACTTTTATCTACAGATAATTTAGCAAATTGATCATATTTTTCTTGTCTTTCTTTTTGCAAAGAAACTAGTTCTTCTTGTTTAGAAATAGCAAATTCTTTATACTCCTCAGAAACAATATTTAAAATTTGTAACCTTTCATTAGATTCAACTTTCTTATTACTTATCTCTGATTTTTCTTTATCTACTTCAATATCTAATTGATATTTATAAACTTTTTCTTCTGCTTCAATAATCAGTCTTGAAAGTTCTTTTCTTTGTTCAACTAAATCTTTTTTTTCTTTAACAGTAGGAAGATCTTGAGCTTTTTTAAGATCTTCCATTTGTTTCTGAAGTTCTTTTAATTTAGCAATATCTTTTTTATACAATTCTTTTAACCCTAGACTTGATTTACCTTGTTTTGCTACAGAAATTTGAACCTGAATAGACTTAGAGATTCTTTCTTGTTCAAATTTTGAGTCTAATAATTCCTTAGCTTCTTTTACAATATTAGCTAATTCATCTTGCTGTTTTTTCAATTTTTCATCATATTCTGATAAAGACTTTCCAAGTTCTTCAGAAGACATTGAAGTATATTTTTCTGAACCTTTATTTTTAATCTTAAACTCTTGTAAATCTTCATCCAATTGGAATGGATTATTATGATTTTTATGCATATCAAGTAACTGCTGCATATAAATTCTTTCCTGCATCTCTTCAGAAGAAGTAATTTTGTTTAATTTTTTAATACTTTCTTGATATTCTGAATTTTTTGCAGAAATTTCTTTTTCAATTTGTTTCTTTTTACTCTCATAAACAGAAGCTGATTGTTCTAAAATATTGATCTTATCTTCAATTTCTTTTTGATTTCCAAATCTACTAATTTCTTCCGACAATTTTATAATTTCATCATCAATACCAGAAGAATCAAATTTTTTTGCATTATATCTTGCCTGAAGAGAAGATCTTTCATCTAAAACCTTGCGTTCAACAACTATATCTTCTACTTCTAAAGCAGCGCTTTCTTTAATTTCTTCTTCTAAATCTTTTTGTAATTTTTTGCTTTTCTTAGAATCAAATTTTTTAGCAGATTGATCAATCTTACTTTGTAATTTTGCTAAATCTTTTCTGGAAGACTCAAGCTTTTTTTGAGCCTTGTTTTTCAGTTCTTGGTTTATAGAAATTTGATTCTCAATATTTTCAGATTTTGCCTCTTCTTTTGAAAGTTTATTACGACGCTCATTCAAATAATCACCTCTTTTGTCTAAATCATTAACTAATCCTTCTCTATATACAGCTTTTTCCGATAGAAGTGACATTTCATTTTCCATTCTTTCAATATCAGATTTTGTTTTATCAAAATCTTTAGCAATTTGAGTTTGTAATTCCACAAATTCTGTATTTTCTTTTTTAATCAAATCCTCAATATATTCTAAACGCTGTTCTTCCTCAATCAAAGTTGTACCTTTAATTTTTGACAAACCTTCTTTTAATAAATCTTCACCACCGACTGATTTTAGTATTTCTTCTCTTTGAGATTTTAAACTTGCGATTAATTCTTCTTCTCTTCTTTTGATATCTTCATATTTTTTACCTTCTTCTAATATTTTAGATTTCATTTCTTTCTTAGCATCTTCATCAGTAGTTTTGTCGAGAACTTCTTTTTGTAATTTTTGTAATTTTGCAAAAGATTCTACATATTTTTTCAAATCAGCATTTTTTCTGTTTTGCTCATCATTTAAATATTTTAATCTTTCTTCTTTTTCTTTTATTTCTTTTTTTGCTTGATCAACCGCAAGTTGAGCATCAAAAAACATTTTTTGTCTTAGTTTTTCATAAGACTCAATACTATTTAAATCTTTGCCTTTTCTTAACTTTTGTAACTCTTGTAGCTTATTTACAAAATCATCTTTTTTCAGTGCGTATTTCTTTAGCTGTGAAGCAAAAAATTCTTTTTTGTCATTCAATTCTTTTAAAGACTTATCTTTTTCTTTTTCAGCTTCTTTTTTATTAAAATCACTTACAAATCCTTTTGTTTTACTATTTTGTGGATTAATTTTATCTTGGAATTTTTTTTCTATAGAAATCTTTTCTTCATTTAAACCTCTCAAACTTTCTCTTGTAGATGAAAGTGCAGCATCTCTTACTTCCTTGCTTTGTTTAGAAATATAATTTGGAACAACAAAATCTCCAGTTGCTCTGTCACGAATATTTTTTACATCTAAGTTAAATGGATTTAAATATTCTTTAACATGTTTTGCTGCCTTAGCTAAAGGG
>CAZENB010000005.1:35684-44152 GCA_964513555.1 uncultured Rhizobium sp.
AATCCTTAGCAACTTCTAACTTAGTTGCATATTTTTGAGCAGCTTCTTTTTTTGCTTCTTGTTTGTCTATTTTTCTCAAAAACACTTCTCTTGCAACTTCTGGATTTAATTTATGATCACGACTATATAACTTAGTGAATGCTTCTCCAACTTTGTAAGCCTCGCCACCGAATATTCCTTTTTTAGCCTGATCTGCTTTTTGCTTTTTAATAAATTCGTTCTCTTTTAGATATTGTAGATAACGATTCTGACCTTCAATACTGTCACCAAAAACTTTTGCAGCTTCAGAAGTAGTAAAATTTGCCTGTTTTTTAATGAAGCTATTCATGTCTTTTAAATGCTTTTCTACAGATGCTTCTCCACCAGATAAGTTTTTATTAGCCCAACTTTTAGCTGCTTCTTTCAACGACTCTTGCATTTGATTTCCTAAAGGGACATTTTCCGAAGCTTTAAGTTTTTTAGCTGTATCTTTTAGAAAATTTTTAAGAGGTTCTTGAACTAACTTTTCATCCAATCTTTTTAAAATTGACTCTGTATTGATGCCAGCAATACTCATCGTCATTGGATCATGAACTGTTTTTCCTTTTGGATTCTGACCATGGTACATTTTAATATTCATTGCTTTTACAACTCTTTCTCTTACTTTTAAATCAAGTTCGGCTCCAGAAATTGAAGGACTTGATTTCAGTATGTCTTTTTTAGCAGAAGCAATTTCAGCATCAATTAATCGATTACGATAGAAAGTTCTAGGACCACCTGGGATATTATCATAAACCTTACCAACTGCTTTTCCAAAACTTGAATTTGCAACTACTTGACCAAAATCTGTACGAAGTATTTTTCCACCAACAGCATTTGTAGCTCTTGAAACTCCATAACCAACATAATCTGCACCCTTAGCAACTAAACCAGCTCCACTGTAAAGTCCTGATTTAAGATTTGATTCAGCAAAGCTAAAAGCATTACCCAACATTTTACCAGCCATATTGAAATTTGATTGACCACGACCAACACCATCAGCATCTACATTTGTTTCTCCACCAACAGAAATTATATTTCCCGCAATAAGAGCAACTTTATCAAAAACCAATTGCAGCATGAATATAAGGCCACCAATCATTATAAAATATGAGAACCAACCTGTTAATGCACGATTTGTATCGGCCTTAAGAATTTTTAAAGAAAATAAGTAGAGATTATAAGACTCAACACATGATTTATAATACAACATTGAAACAAATTGATTATTTATCAAAACGATAAAGTTGTATAAAATTAAAAACATCATAACCATCTCAAGCGATCTTGCAGATAAGAAAAGCAACCATTTCTTAAAAATACCATTTGTTTGGGCAAAAAGAGTAAAACAAATGAAAATTGGACCCAAAGCAAGTATAAAAATTAACTTCATTAAATTTATCACATAAACCAATACAGCGTTTAGCATCGCATAAATGAAGTAAGCAATCAAAGCATAAATTAGGAAGATATATATGAAGCCAAAGAAAGTTCCAAAAAATAAACCAAAAATTTTCTTAGCCGTAGCAAAAGAAAGAAGTTTTTCTATTGTTAAATCAATATAAGAAAATCTGGTTGAATTACTTAAATCACTTGCTCTATCCATTTGAGAAATTATTATTGAAGAGGTTTGTGAATTAAAATTCTGATCAGACAAGTCCATTATCCTTCCAATTATGGCATCCATTCCACCTTTAAAAAACTGAACTACAATGTCGTTATACCAATTCCAACTGTCACTACTGGTAAAGAAAATTATCAACGCAAATTTCAGTAGACGATTCATTAATTCTTTTGTTGTAATGTCAGCAACCCCAATAAGGATCGCTAAACCATAAAAAGAAATATACATTGTAAGAAGAATTTGTATAATCAGTATAAAACCAGAATCTTGAACTATTGATTGATACATAAATCTTATAATTCCACCCTCTCTTTTACCATCTTCCCCAATATCACCAAGCAAACTATTTTCAACTAAGCTAACTAAATACTCCAATATACCACTCTTGTTAGTTGATCCAACACCATTATAGAAAGAGACATTATACTTCCCATAATTGTCGGAGTAATATCCATCATTTATTGTTAATTTTACTTGCTCATATGGTGAATGATAAGTTGCATTTGAATCATCATTTGTGTTATTTCCTTTATTATCATCTTTAACAAAAATTGTATTATGAGGACTTCTATAGATATATTTTGTAACATCTTTTCCATTATCATCTAAACATTTTCCATTTGCATCACGCACAACATCACAAACTTCAGTTTGAGAAAATAAATGATATATTCTTGCTGGATTATCATTACCACTTCTTCCAAACAAGCCTACATATAATCCCATTCCACCATAATATTTACAATTTGATTGATTATCAGCATCTTTAATATTTTCATACTTATCCATATAATTTAGTGGAATGTGATAAGTATTGTAATCATTTGCCGAACCATGACTTCTTGTACATGTACACTTTGCTGGATCATCTTGATTTACAGCAATACTACAATCTGTATTAACAAGAGTGTATCCGTTAGCACTTAATTCTGGTTCTGGATTTTGATTATCATAACACAAACAATTTGCTACGCCTTCTTTCTTGGCACAGAAAGTGCATTTTTCTAGATTATTTAAACTATTGTAATTTGTTTGCGCTCCGTACCAAGGAGTCCATGCACCAGTGACTTGAATTATGAATTGTTCACCATTTGATCTTAAGCCAGTATTTTGCCAGTTTGCTATTTGACCACCATCTACAGAATTATATGTTCCTATAATACCAGTTGATTCTGGTTTTGAATTAACTTCAACAGAATAGCCATCAAATTCATCTTCATTTACGCATCCACTATCGCAAGAATAGATTGAGATTGATAAAAAAATCAAACTAAAAATTTTAGTTAATTTTTTTACCATTTTCATCATTTATTTAGAGGTAAAAATTTAGAAAAAAAACTCACTTTACATTAATTAGTAAAACAGAGTTTGGAAAGTGGTACCTGCGGCCGGACTTGAACCGGCAAGGGCGTTACGGCCCCACGGATTTTAAGTCCGTTATGTCTACCATTCCATCACGCAGGCTTATCATGAGAAAAAGAGTCCTTAAACATAAATTTCAGCTCTAATAATTGCAAGAACAATTTATACTGTTTTAATAAATTATTAAAATAATCAATTTAACAACTAAATTTATAAAAAAAGTCATTTCTCAATTAAACTCTCAGAGAGTTTTTTTGCCATCAACCACACATCTTCTATTCTTGAGTTTGTTGTCCAATCACTTGTAGCAGCAAGTTTGAGATTTTTATCTAAAAATATTTCAGATTTTTCTTCATTAACTAAAGCATATCGCCAACGATGTATTGACTTATAATCAGCTTTGTTAGCATCAATTCCTGTAATATTCTTTAAATTATCAGTTAAAACATGCATAACATCATCTAAATTGTCTTCAAGATGCTCTCTAGTCCAAGAACTACGACTATGAATTACCAAAGAAGTAACTTGCGAATTTCTTTTTGGTTTAGAAGAATTAAGAGCAATCAATTTAATTGGATTGTTACGTACTTTTGCAAATATCCAATCAAATTGCCATCTCTCTTTAAAACCAATCATCAAAGCAAAACATGGCTGCATATTTACTTCTTTTATCTTAAAATTTTCACCAAACAGATTTTTTGTTTGCGATTGAGGGGCCGTAGAAATAACAAAATCAAAATTGCCTAAATCGTTACCATTTGTATCTTTTAAATTCCATAAATCATCTTCTTTTGTAATTGGAGCAACTTCAATTGATGTCGAAATATCAAGTCCAATTGCCATTTTTTTACACAAACTATTCATATTTGGCACCGCAACCAAATGAGTTTCAAACCAAAATCTTGGACTAATTTTACCGTCAATGTCAATATTTACAGCTTTTCCAATCCAAGGCAAAACATCTTCCGAAACAATAAATGGTTGTAAAAACTTCTGAAAAGCTTTTGTTCTTGCAGTAAAACACTGAACACCATGATCAAATGCAAAATCTTCATTATACCGAGTTGACATTCTTCCTCCAACTCCACGTGATTTTTCAAAAATTTTTACTTCAGAAAATTTTTGAAGTTCCGAAGCAATTGTAATTCCAGAAATTCCAGCACCTATAATTGCTATTTTCATCTTCTTCATAATTCGTTATTATATATTTGTTCTGAATAAAATTTTGCCTGATTTAAAATTTGATTACGTTTTTCTTCACTCATTTTGTACCAAGTTGGATAAACGAATTGCATTCTTTGGTTTTTTTTCAGTTTATCTTCATTTTTACTGATAAAATTCCAATAAAGAGAATTGAATGGACAAGCTTTACTACCAACGCTAATTTCAGGATCAAAACTACACTTATCACAAAAATTGCTCATACGTGAGATATACTTTCCGCTTGCAGCATAAGGCTTAGAAGCCATAATTCCACCATCAGCATGTAATGCCATTCCAATAGTATTTGGCATTTCAACCCACTCAAATGCATCAGCATAAACTGCCAAGTACCATTCATGAACTTTTTTTGGATCAATTTCAGAAAGCAAAGCAAAATTTCCAGTTATCATCAAGCGCTGAATATGATGCGAATAAGAGTTTTCTTTGGTTTGCTTTACGACTTCTTCAATACAAAACATCTTGGTTTTTTTACCCCAATAAAATTCAGGTAAATTATTTTTAGCATTAAAAAAATTAGACTCAAAATATTGAGGAGAGTAAAGCCAATAAATTCCTCTAACATATTCTCGCCAACCCAAAATTTGACGTATAAAACCTTCAACAGAATTAAGTGGAGCTTTACCACTTAAATAAGATTTTTCTGCCATTTGACATAATTCTAGAGGATCAATTAATCCAACATTAATATAGGAAGAAAGCAAGGAGTGGTAAAGATAAGCTTCTCCTGCAAACATAGCATCTTGATAATCACCAAAATTAGGCAATAACTCGTCAATAAAATGTTGCGCTTCAAGCATTGCCTGAGAATTGTTAACAGCAAAATGGAATGGTAACAAATCACCAAAATTTTTTTTAAAATGTTTTTCAACTAAAACTAAGACTTCTTTGGTTATCTCATCTTTTTTATGTGAAATTCTTTTTGGAGATTTTATATTATTTTCTGGTGATTTTCTATTTTGTTCATCGTAATTCCACTTGCCACCAGCAGGTCCCATTTTTTTATCAAGAAGAATTTTATACTTTTTTCTCATTTCGCGGTAAAAAAACTCTAGTCTAAGTTGCTTCTTACCTTTAGCCCAATTTCTGAAATCAATCTTGGAACATAAGAAACGTTCATCTGGAAAAATTTCAAAAGGAATTTCAATCGTTTTTTGCCAATTGATAACTTTCTGCCAAACTCTATATTCAGAAGGTTCAGTTAACAGAACTTTTTGTGGATTGTGCTTTTTTATGGCTTTTTCTAATTCTGCATCAAAAGAACCCAAATTATTTTCATCATCAAATTTTACATATTCAACTTTTGCACCTTTCTTTCTTAGCTCTTCAGCAAAGTGGCGCATTGCTGAAAAAATAAAAGCAATTTTTTTTGGATGATGCCTAACATAACTTGCTTCTTCTTTTACTTCACACATCAAAACAACATCATTTTGCCAATCAAAATGAATTAAATTAAGCAGTTTATGACTTAATTGATCACCAAAAATAAAGTGTAGGTTTTTTTTCATAATCCATTTAACAAACTATGAAGAACACAACAAAACTTTCTTAAATTCTTGTAATTCAACAGCTTTTCTTACAACTCCAACACCAATTTTCTCAAGCAAAATGAATGTAAGATTTTTACCTTCATTTTTCTTATCTTTGTAAAGATGAGAAACAAGATTATCATAATTCCAATCAAATTTTAACTTTTTTTCATCAGTTATAAAACCACAGGCATCAATATGTTTTTTGATACGTAAAAAATCATTTTCACTTATCATATTTAAGTTTTGTGACATTTTTGCGGCCATAACCATTCCTAAAGCAACAGCTTCACCGTGTAAAATTAAATCAGAATAATTTGTCTCAGTTTCAAAAACATGACCAAAAGTATGGCCAAAATTAAGTAAAGCTCTTTCTCCTGATTCTTTTTCATCTTTTGCCACAATTTCTGCCTTCACTTCACAAGAACGTCTAATTATTTTTTCTAAAATTTCCTCATCAAAATTATCACCTTTAGCAAAAACTTTGTGATAGTTTTTTTCTAAAAATTCAAAAAACTCCAAATCACGAATAAATCCATATTTAACAACTTCTGCATAACCACAACGCAGCTCTCTTTGTGACAAGGTTTTAAGAAAATTTAAATCACATAATACAAGTTTTGGCTGATAAAAAGTACCAATTAAGTTTTTTCCTGATTTACTATTAATTGCCGTTTTACCTCCGACAGAACTATCAACCGCTGCAAGCAAGGTTGTTGGGACTTGAACAAAATCAATTCCACGCACCAAAATTGAGGCAATAAAACCAGACAAATCACCAATAACTCCACCACCAAAAGCAATAATCAGAGATTTGCGATCTAAACCTTTAGATAAAATTTCTTCGCAAAGTTTTTCCAAAAAAATAAATGATTTCGTTTGCTCTCCAGCCTCTGTAATAAAAATTTCTTGAGGAATATTATTGTTTTTTAAAGCCTCTTGCAAAGTTTCTAAATGTAATTTGGCTACATTATTATCAGTAATTACAAAAATTTTGCTATAGTTTTTGTTTAATAAAAAGTCACTTAATTTGTTAATTGCACCAGATTCAATGACAATATCATAACTTCTATTTTCTAATTCTACTTTAATTGCTCTACTCATAATCAATAACTATTTATTTTTTTAACAATTTTATTAACTAAATTTTCCTGGCTATCATCTCCAGTATCAAAGCTAAAATCGGCCTCTCTGTATATTGGATATCTCTTAATTGCTAAATCTTCCAACACCTTTCTTTTATTTACATTGTTTAAAAGAGGACGGTTATTTTTATGGCTAATACGATGCAATATGTTGTCAATTGAAGTGTAAAGCCAAACTATGGTAGATTTTTCTTTTAAAATTCGTCTTATTTCTTCATTAATGAAAGCGCCACCACCCAAAGATAAAATAATTTTTTCATCACGCATTATAATTTCTTTAATAACATTTTTTTCAACTTCACGGAAATATTTTTCACCATAATTCTTAAAAATATCAGAAATTGATTTTTTTTCACGATCTTCAATTTCCTGATCAGAATCAATAAAATAATATCCCAACTTACTGGCCAACTTTAAACCTAGTGTTGTTTTTCCAACACCCATTAGACCTATAATTGCAATAATTTTTGTCTTTTTCGTTTTATGACTTTCCATTTTAAATTACTTCATAAAATAACATTGCACTTGAAATATTTATATCACCAATTAAATCTAATTAAAGCAATTGTAACTTTCCACTTTTGCAAAACTTAATTTTTGGAGATTCATAAAGATGTCAAACTTTTCTAACAATTACAGATCTTCTTCATTTACCTCTTCAGCATCACAAGTTTCTTATGACGCTGGACTTAGAGAATACATGGTTAAAGTCTATAATTTCATGTCAATTGCCCTTGGAATTTCAGGTGCCGTTGCTTTCTTAACTGCAAGTTCTACTGGTTTAATGAACCTAATTTTTGGAACTCCTCTTTCTTGGGTTGTAATGCTTGCTCCTCTTGGCTTCGTATTCTTCTTCAGCTACAAGTTGAATTCCATTTCAGCTGAAAAAGCAAAAAGCTACTTATGGATTTACTCTGCTTTAATGGGACTTTCACTTGCTTCAATATTTGTAATTTACACTGGAACAAGTGTAGCAAGAGTTTTCTTCATCACAGCATCTGTTTTTGGTGCAATGAGTCTTTATGGTTACACAACTAAAAAAGATTTAACTGGTATGGGATCTTTTTTAATGATGGGTTTAATTGGATTAATTATCGCATCAGTTGTTAATATCTTCCTAAAAAGCTCGGCTCTTGAATTTGCTCTTTCAGTTGTTGGTGTTTTCATCTTCATTGGACTTACTGCTTATGATACTCAAAGAATTAAACAAACTTACTACCAAGTTGCTGGTTCAAGTGAACTTGCAACCAAAATGGCTGTAATGGGTGCTCTTAATCTTTATATGGATTTCATTAACCTTTTCATCATGTTGCTTCGTTTCTTCGGAGAAAGAAGAGATTAATCACTAATTTTAAATTTTAAAAACTGAAAAGCGGTCTTTCAAAAACAGAAAGACCGCTTTTTTTATTTTGCAAAAAAAACTGTCCCTTAAAAACAAATCCAATTCCTAGTTCAAACTTTTATCCTGAGCAGAAACAAAGAATCTAGTGAGTTTAAATTCAGAGCCAAAACTTCTGAAATCCTTAGATTCCACTTAGGATGGCAGTTTTTTTGTATTTAATGATATAA
>CAZENB010000006.1:0-17446 GCA_964513555.1 uncultured Rhizobium sp.
TCATAAATAAAGTCAATATTTCTTCTAAAGACAACGTAAATGAGATTTAGCTTATAAACTATAATTAATAAAAGTCTAAATTATTGACTTTTGTAGCAACATAAAAGTCCATAAATACTTGATAAGTGAGGAATAGAAATATTTTTTTGCTTTGCAAAACGAATGGCATTACCTAAAATTGCTTCTATTTCCATATCTCTTTTGGCTTCAAAATCAAGAAGCATACTTGTTTTGTAAGGCTTCATTTTTTTTGTATCAGCAATATTTTTTTCAACTATTTCTTCTTCTAGTTCACAATCATCAGCTTTTGCTAAAGTACAAACTTCTTGCATTACATTTCTGACTAAATTTTCAGTTGCAGCATTTTGAAGAATTTCAGATGTATTTTTAGATCCTGCCAGAACTGAAATTGGATTAAAAGCTGCATTCCAAACCAGTTTTTTCCATCTTTGTTTCAAAATATTATTACTCGTTTCGCATGGAACCTTTGATTTTTGCCATAAGTCCGCTAATAATTCTGTTTTTATGGAAATTGAATTTGGATAATTGCCAATAACTAAACGTCCATAATCTTGATGGTGAATATATCCAAGTTTGACTCTGCTTACACATATGAAAGCTAAAGCACTAATTATTTCATTTTCTGGAAAAGTATCTGCAAAAGTTTTTTCAATATGAATTCCATTTTGTAGTAAAACAATAGCAGAGTTTTTTCTTAAATTAGGTTTTAGTAAGTCTTTTGTTAGATTGGGATCTAATACTTTTGTTGTAATTAAGATAAAATCAGCGTCATCTTTATATGATTGGAAATCTTTTAAAACTTGATCAGGTTTAAATTTATATTCTGATTCTTGCCAGTGACTTTTAATTGTAAAACCATGATTTTTAACATAATCATAGTCAGATCTACAAATTACAGTAACTTCTGCTCCACTTTGTGATAGTTTTGATCCATAGAATGCGCCAATTGCTCCGGCTCCAATAATTAAAACTTTAGGATGCTGATTCATTTGATAAATTTAATTATTGCCAACCAATCACAGAGTAACCTTTTCTTGATAAGCAATTAGTTACATATCTTTGTTTGATTTGATCTGGTGTAATTTTTCCTTCACCAGCAACACCCAGCGCTCCACTTGCCGCTCCAACTCCAGCTCCAAATGCAAGGCCAGTTAAAAGCGATTTTGCATTATTGCCAAAAATAAATCCAAAAATCCCTCCTATAACTGCTCCTGCAATGCCTTTTCTAGTAGCTTCTTTTGCGGCTCTTTGAGCTTTATATTGTTTTAAATATTCGTCAGCTTGAGTAGTGCATAAGTTTATATCTTCTTCTGCAGCAGTTTGTCCAGTTTGTAAGTATTTTTCGTTTTGATCTAAAATAGGTCGGTAAGAGCAAGAAATTAGAGAAGAGCAAATAAGTATTATGATAAGATTTTTGCAGATGTTTTTCATTTTATAACTTATTGTATTTATTAAGCTTGGCGTAATTAAAAATTACGCCAGAACTTTTTAAGTTATGAGAAGATTTATTCTAATAAATAATGAATTTTAACTATTTTTTTCTAGAGAAAATAGTTAATACTGAAGAAATTATAGAAGGTTTTTTGAAATCTCTGTTTCCTCCATTTTTTCTTCTATCGCGATTATTTTTCTTAAATTTATTATCAAATTTGCGACGGTTTTTGTTAAATCCATCATTTTGACTTTCTGATTCTCTAGAGTTATCAGAATATTGGTCAAAGTAACTTTTTTCTAAACCAAGTTGGTTTACTTTTCCTGTTACAATTTCCATCTCAATTTCTCTTCTTTCTTCATCAGATAAAGTTTTTCTTTTCTTAATTGTAAAACCACTGCTTCCAACATCATCAGATGGGTGCATGAAGACGTGAATTTTATAATTTTGTTCGGTTGAAATAATTTCGTTCTTCTTGTAGTTCATCAAATAAGCGATGACTTCATTTGTAGTATAAATGTAAATAACTCCAACTTGATTATCAGCGCAGGCATGACGAATAGCTCTTAAAATGCTGACTGCTAATATTTCAACTGAACGAACATAGCCTGTTCCATTACAATGTTTGCAAGGCTCGGTAATTGTTTCAAAGAAACTTGCACCAAGTCTTTGACGAGACATTTCAAGAAGTCCAAAAACGCTAATTCTACCAAGTTGTATTCTAGCACGATCATTTTGTAGTTCATCGCGCAAAGCTCTTTCTATATTGCGGCGGTGTTTCTGATCATACATATCAATAAAATCAATAACTACCAATCCGGCTAGGTCTCTTAGGCGTAATTGACGAGCGATTTCTTTTACTGCTTCCATATTTGTGTTGAAAGCGGTTTCTTCTACACCACTTTCTTTAGTTGCGCGTCCAGAGTTAACGTCAATTGCAACCAACGCTTCAGTATGATCAATTACAATTGAACCGCCAGAAGGCAAATAAATTTGTTTTTCGTAAAGTGAAGAAATTTGTTGTTCAACACGATATTTATTGAAAATTGGAACTCTTTCTTCGTGAAGTTTTATATTATTTCCACCATTTGGCATGGTAAGTTTGACAAAGTTTAGAACAGTATCAAAAGCTTTATCTCCTTCAACAACAACTTCGGTAACTTGTTCATTGTAAACGTCGCGTATACATCTTCTTATAACATCATCTTCAGCATGTATGAATGCAGGAGCTTTTGATGTTTTTGAAGCTTCTTTAATACTTTCCCACAATCTTGAAAGATATTCATAGTCTCTTTTTATATCTTCTGGTTTTTTTCCAACTCCAGCAGTTCTAACGATTACTGATCTATCTTCAGTAACACTCAGTTCGTTTAGAATTGATTTTAGAATTTTACGATCACGGAAGTTATCAACTTTTTTAGAAACACCACCTTTATTTGGGGTGTTAGACATTAAAACGCAATATTTACCAGCCAAAGAAATATAAGTGGTCATTGATGCACCTTTATTTCCACGCTCTTCTTTTGTAACTTGCACTAAAACTAGTTGTCCAGATTTTATAACGTCTTGAATATGGTAACGTCTGTAAATATTATGAATGTTGCCAGAATAGTTTTCAGTTTCATCTTCAACCGAGTAAGATCCAGTTGTGAAAGATTCGTTTGTGTCATCTCCTTCATCTTGAGGGCTTTGTTTTTCATTTGAGCGAGGCTGACGATCATTTTGATTTGAGTTGTGAGAGCGATTACGATCATAATTTGATGAGTAACCATCATCGTCATCATTTTGTTTTTGCTGAGTACTTTCTTTATTTAAGTCGCGTAATTTTTGTTTTTCACTTTCTGAAAGTTGATAATAGTCAGGATGAATATCAGCAAAAGGTAAAAATCCATGGCGATTGCCGTCATAATCAACGAAAGCTGCTTGTAAAGATGCTTCAACTCTGGTTACTTTGGCAAGGTAAATATTGCCTTTGATTTGTTTTATTGCTATTGCTTCACGATCGAAATCTTGTAATATTCCGTCATCTAGAACTGCAACTCTCGTTTCTTCTCGATGAGCTGCATCAATTAAAATTGTTTTGTTTGTCATGTAATTCCCAAATAAATTCGTTAAGGGAACAATTACTCGCTTTAAAGCTTTTATGAATTAACCATCTTGTTTAAATTTCATAATTTTTTTGCTTAAAATTTTAGAAGTAATTGTTCAAAAAATTGTTTTCTAACCTTCTTTTAAAAAGTCGGCAAGACTTTATAAGCCTTTTTTTCATTGAACTTTCTGAAGTTCGAATCATCACTTAAAATAAGTTATGATAAATTAAAAAATTTAACTTAATTAAGCTAGTTTTTTATTTCTTTTTACCAAATTTTTATCAATCCAATCAAAATAATCCTTTGAACCATTTTCAATTTTTAGGCTAATAATTTGAGGAATTTTGTAAGGATGATTCTTCAGAATTATTGTTTCAATTTTTTTGTAGAGTTTTTTTTCTGTTTTTAAACTTAGTAATATTTCAGAATCATTAGTAATTTTTTCTTCCCAGAGATAGCAACTTTGAATTTTTTGAAATTGAGCACATGCAACTAATTTTTCTTGTAATAAAACTTTTACTAGCTTTTTTGCTGTGGTCAAACTTGGATAAGTTGTCTTAATTATTATAAATTCATTCATAAAATTAAAAAATGGTTAAACTTTTTGCTCATCGTGGTTTGGCTAAAACAAAAGATCAACAAAATACAATTGCAAGTCTTAAAAATGCTTTTGAAGAAAAATTTGAAGCAATTGAATTTGATATTTGGTTTTTTGAAGAAAAATTAGTTTTAAAGCATGATTTACCAGAAAAATCAGAAGTTAAAAATCTACCAATTCTTAGAGATTATCTTATTTATGGTAACAAATTGCAATATTGGCTAGATTTTAAGAATTTAGACGAAGAAAATTGTTTTGAAGCATTAAAGTTAGTCAAAAAAGAAATAGATGAAGCTGAAATTAATTTAGAAAACGTATATTTTGCTCCATTTATTACTAATTATTACTTGGTGGAAAAAGTATTTTTAGTAATAAAAAAGATTTTTGGATCTCAAGTTAACTTAGTTGCGGTTTGTGAAGAGTTGAAAAGTGCTGAGGATGAAGATCTTTTAGAAAGCTTTTTGACTAAAAATAAAGTTAAATTTCTTTCCATTTTTCATAAGTTGATAAATAGAAATTTATCTAAAAAGTTTAATGGTATAAGTTTTTTTGCGTGGACAGTTAACGATATATCAAGAATAAAAGAGCTGCAAGAAATAGGAGTTGCTAATTTTGCAACTGATAATATTACACCAGAAATTTATGACCAAAACACCTAATTACATCGGACATAGACAAAGAGTTAGAGATAAGTTTTTATCATCTTTAGGTAAAGAATTACATGATTATGAGTTGTTAGAAATTTTGCTCTTTGCGGCAAATGCTAGACAAGATACTAAACCTTTGGCTAAAAGTTTAGTTGCTAAATTTGGTAATATTTCTGGAGTTGTAAATGCTGATGTTAATTTGTTAAAAGAGGTTGAAGGAGTTGGTGATGGTGTAATTACCGCAATTAAAATTATTGCTGAAATTATTAATCGTGTTTTAAAAAACTCGGCAAAACAAAAAACAGTTTTAAAAAATTGGCAAGCTGTTTTAGACTATTCTTATGCATCATTAAAAGATTTGAATTACGAAGTTTTTAGAGTTTTATTCTTGGATAAAAAATATCAATTAATTGAAGATGAATTGCTTGGAATTGGTGAAAATGATTATGTTGTGGTAAGTGCCAAGATGATTGCAAAAAAAGCTTTATTGTTGAATTCTGCTTCTATTATTTTGATGCATAATCATCCAACTTCTGAACTGAAGCCATCAAATTCTGATATTAAAACAACTCATGAAATTATTAACGCATTAAAAAACTTAGAAATTAAAATTTTAGATCATTTAATAATTGGATCATCAGGTTATTTTAGTTTTAAGGAAGAAGGTTTATTATATTAGATAGAATAAAGATAACTAAAATTGTCCATTTTTTTGATTTAAATTCTTTCTTGGTAACAAAGTTTTTTCACATCATCTTGTAAAAATTGCAAAACTTTTTCTCCAATATCTTTTCTAAATTTTATAACATTTTTCCCAACCTTCAATTCATCAACTGGTAGAATAAGAAAAGAAGTATTGGTTAAGAAAACTTCATCAGCATTTTTTAGCATCGAGATTTTTGCTGATAGTTTTTTGATTTTTAAACTTTTATTTTTCAAAAGCTTTTCTCTGATTGTGCCAAGTAATATATCACAACTTTCTGCAGGAGTGTAAATTTGATCATTTTTTACCCAAAAAATATTCGCTGAAGAAGTTTCAGAGATAAAGTTTTTTTGCGATAACATTACACAATCAAAAAGTCCTTTTTCTTGAGCTTCAATTTTATTAAGTGTATAGCAAAGACTTTGCATGGTTTTGCAACCTATAGGAAGTGAGTTTCTTGGTGGTTTTTTATTTTTTCCAACTCCCAAAATAATTTTTTCAGCAAAAATTTGTCTTTGAGGCATTGTTTCAATAATGATAAGAGATTCTGATTTATAAGTTGGCAAATAACCCAAACTTCCAATACCGCGACTTATTGCAATTCTTAAAATACCATTTCTCAGTTTATTTTTTTTGATTAGTTGGTAGCAGTTATTTTCTAATTCATCAATTTCTACTTTAAATTTTAGAGCTTGCAAACCAGCTTTTATTCTGTTTTTATGAGCTATGAAATTATAAATTTTACTGTTTTCAACACGACAAGTTTCGAAAATTCCGTCCCCAAAAAGACAAGCTCTTTGTTGAATTGAAATTGTGGCGTTATTTTCTGTTACAAATTCTTTATTTATTAAGACAAATTTTTGCATTGTAAAATATGGGATTTTTAAGATTCATTTTAAAATGGAGTTTGGTTTTTTTAGCTTGGATTTCAATTCTTATTATTATTGCTTTATTTTACTATCTTTCTGATTTGCCAAGTTTAGACGAATTAGATGCTGAATCAAACAAGCAGGTTGTGGAAGTAAATTATTCAAATGGTGAAAGAATTACAAGTTTTGGTGGTCTTTATGAAAGCGAAGTTAAGTATTATGAATTACCACAACATTTAATTGACGCAGTTGTTGCAACGGAAGATCGTAGATTTTTTAGCCATTTTGGGGTTGATATAATTGGAATTGCCCGTGCTTTTTACGTTAATCATAAAGCAGGAAAAATAGTGCAGGGTGGCAGCACTATAACTCAGCAATTAGCAAAAATGTTGTTTCTTACTCCAGATAGAAATATGAAACGTAAGGTTCAAGAAATTCTATTGGCTTTACAATTAGAACATCGTTTTACCAAAGAGAAAATTCTAACTTTTTATTTGAATAGAGCTTATTTTGGATCTGGAAATTACGGAATTGGAAATGCCACAAAATTTTATTTTGGTAAGGATGTATCGCAAATTAATTTAAATGAAGCGGCAATGCTTGCTGGTCTTTTAAAAGCACCTTCAAAACTATCTCCAAAAAATAATCAAGAACTAGCAGAAGATAGAGCTAGCGTAGTTTTAAGCAATATGATTAATGCTGGATTTTTAAATGAAAAAAATGTTGCAGAAATTGATAAAGAAGTTGCTTATAACAATGATCGTCAACAAAGACTTTATTTTGCAGACTATGTTCGCTCACAGTTTGCTGATTTTATTCCAAAAAGTTCTCTACGTGATAAAGTAATTTCTATTAACTCAACATTAGATCAAAGAATTCAGAAAGAGTTAGAAAAAGTGTTAAATCAATTTGTTGAAATTAATGCCAAGAAACTTGATAGGTCACAAGTTGCAGTGGTAATAATGGATTATGAAGGTGCAGTTCTTGGTTTTTCTGGAGGTGTAGATTATCAAAAAAGTCAATTTAATCGTGCAATTTACGCTAAAAGACAACCTGGATCTTCTTTTAAAACTTTTATTTATCTAAACGCTTTTGAAAATGGTTTTAAACCAGATGATATTTTTGAAGATAAAAAAATTTCTCTTGGAACTTGGGTTCCTGATAATTATGAAAGCAGCTATTTTGGAAATGTGACATTAAATACTGCATTTTCAAAATCACTTAATTCAGTTGCAGTTCAACTTGCTCAAAAGCTTGATAAAAAATCAATTATAACTACAGCTAATCGTTTAGGAATTGTCTCTGAAATTGATAAAGATGATCCAACAATTGCACTTGGCACAACACTGGTTACACTTTATGAATTAACAAGCGCTTATGTAACAATCGCTAATGATGGTTATGCTATTATTCCACATAGTATAGTAAAAATTACGAATAATGACGATAAATTATTATATGAGCGCGAAACTTCTGGTTTAGGAAAAGTTATTTCAGAACAAGCTGAAGAATCGATAAAAGAAGTTTTACTATCTGTTGTAAAAGACGGAACAGGAAAAAATGCTGATGTTGGCGGAAATATTTACGGTAAAACAGGAACTAGTCAGAATTTCCGAGATGCTTGGTTTGTTGGTTTTAACGATAAATATGTTGCAGGAGTTTGGATTGGAAATGATAATAATAGTCCAACTAATAAGATTACAGGTGGCTCATTGCCAGCTACTTTATTTGGTAAAATTTTGCAGAAAATAGATTAAAAAATTTTTCTAATTTATGAGAAATTAGATTTAATGTTCTTTTTTGAAGTTTTATTTCCAAGGAATTTTTTTACTTTTAGCAAACAAATTGGAACTTAAAAATATTATTTTTTGGGAAGATTTAAATTTTTTATCACTCGCGAATGCTTTCTAAAAAAGAAGTGGTTTTAAGCAATTAGATTTTAATGCTGAATTTCTTTAACAATAAACAAAAATGGTGGGTCTGGGAGGACTTGAACCTCCGACCTCGCACTTATCAGGCGCGCACTCTAACCAGCTGAGCTACAAACCCATTTTTTAGTTTCCTTCAAAAGATAAAAAGTGATTTTCTTTATGTAAGAGGCTCAAAAATATAAAAAACAACTATTAAAAGTCAATCATTTAGCTAAAATTTTTTGGTGGTTTTTTATTTGTATAAAAATTTTTGGCAATCATACCATAACAACAAGTTTTATCTAACAACAATTGTCATCCTTAGATTCACTAAGGATGACAGTAAAATTAATTGTTGAGATGGTATAGTTACCAAATTTTTAAATTATCTAACTAACTCTTGATTAAGAATTTTATAAAATAGTTTATACGAATTGTTCTTTTATAATTCTTTCTTCAAGTGAGTGATTTGGATCAAACAATATTTTAAATCCTATAGATCTATCCTCAAAGACAGTAACTTTTTTTACATTTTTCACTTCATTAGAATCTGCTGTTGCGCTGACAGGTCGCAAGTTTGCATCTATAATTTCAAACTCAACTTTGCTGTTTGAGGGTAAAAGAGCGCCACGCCAATTTCTTGGACGAAATGGACTTATTGGAGTAAGAGCAATTATCTGTGAATTAAAAGGAATTATTGGTCCACGAACTGATAAGTTGTAAGCTGTACTACCCGCAGGTGTTGCAACTAAAACTCCGTCTGCTGACAAATTATCAATTCTTTCACGATCATTAATTCTAATTTTAATTTTTGCTGCTTGGCTAGATTGTCTTAGAAGAGCAACTTCATTGATTGCAATGTGAATTTGTTTTTCATTTTCTTGTGTTAAAACTTCCATTCTAAGTGGGTGAAGAGTCGATTCTTCAGCTCTATTTATTATTTCAATAAAATTTCCTTCGTTAAATGAATTCATCAAAAAACCCACTGTACCGCAATTTATACCGTAAAGAGATATTTTCTTATTTTCATATTCATGAAGAAGTTTCAACATCAATCCATCACCACCAATTGCAATAACTAAATCAATGTTTTCAACATTTAGAATATTGTTTGTAATGTCTTTGAAGTCGTATTTTTCTATTAAAAAATCTTTTTTCTTCGTTGCATCTTCATTATTTCTGGCTGCAATCACAGCAATATTATTATATTTCATATAAATTACTTTTTTGATAATTCATAAAGTGCAATTGATGTTGCAACAGATGCATTAAGACTTTCAACATTTTCATTAATTGCAATTTTAGTTAAAAAATCGCAATTCTTTTTTACTAAATCTCTTATTCCATTTCCTTCGGAACCAATAACCAGAGCTACATGATCATAATTTTTTATTTCACAAATTGAGTGATTAGAACATCCATCAAGTCCAATACACCAATATCCTATTTTTTTTAGTTTTTCAATCAAGTTACTAAAGTTAGTAACCACTATCAGATCAGCCATTTCAATTGTTCCAACTGAGGAGCGCGCCATAGTCGCACTTTCTTTAGGAGAATTATGTTCACAAAAAATTATTTTTGTGACGCCAAAACTAACAGCACTTCTAATTATTGCCCCAATATTTTGAGGATCTGATAGTTGATCAAGCAGAAGTAGGTTGGGTAACTTTTCTTTTTCTAAAGAATGTAGTTCTTCTAAAAGTTCAAATTGATTTTTTATAGGAAGTTTAGAGCATTCAACAGCAATTCCTTGATTTAATTGATCTTTTCCAAGTAAAGAATCTAGGTGATTAGAATCTACAATTTTTATAAGATTTTTATATTCAAAAATTTTGTTTTTTTGTAAAAAATCTTCTAGTTCGTTTTGAGTATTTTTTGTGACTAGGATTTGGAGGATTTTACGACGTTTTTTTTGAATTACACTAAAAACGGGATGTTTTCCATAAATTATTATGTTATTTCCCGTTTTAGCACGATCAAACTTCTTAGAGTTTTGATTACTTGATTTAGCAAAGCGATTAGTTTGATTTTTTTGCATTACTTTTTTCTTTGGAAGAAGATTTTTTGTCAGATTTTTCTTCTTTTTTTACCTCATTTTCTTTAGATGAGTTTTCGCTTTCAGCTTTTTCAGAATTTTCAGAAGAGTTTTCTGAAGAAGCATTCACTTCTTCAGGCTTTTGTTCATTAGAACTATTTTCTAAGTTAGATTCTGGTGCAACTTCTTCACTTGTAGCAGAAGGAGTTACTGTAGAGGTTTCTTCTTTATTTTCTGGTTCTAGTTTAATCAAAAGCTCTAACTTAATATCTTTAGTGATTTTTGAATTAGTTTCGCTTGCAATATCATGTTTAAGTTGTTCTCTGATGTTTTCTTTAACATTTTCAAAAGCTGGAAGTATAGCTTCTTTTACTTCATTAACTTTTATAATGTGCCAACCAAATTTGGTTTGAATGGGCTGAGAAACTTGATTGATTTTTAATGAAGATACAGCTTCTGCAATTTCTTTTACTAAACTATCTTCAAGCATCAATTCAAGGTTTCCACCTTTTTCAGCGCTTTCTTTGTCTATTGAGTATTTTTTTGCTAAATCAGCAAACTTAGATTTTTTGAGTTTTTGCAAGATATCTTCAGCTTCTTCTTTAGTTTTAACAAGAATGTGAGCTATTTGATATTCTTTTTTACCTTCTAAATCTTTAGTAAGTTCAAGATATTTATTATTTACTTTTTCTTCTGTTACAGCTTCTGAGGTAAGTTTGTTTAGGTAAGCTTGGCGTAAGATTTTATTTTTAGCTTGCTCAATTTGGCTTTTAATTTCAGGATCTTTCCCGAGACCTTCACTTTGAGCTTTTTTTACTAATTCCTTTTCTAGATAAATTTCCTTAACCAGAATTTCCAAAACTTCTTTTGGTAATTTTTCAATTTCAGGAGTTTTTACTGAACCATCTTGCCCGCTAAAAATATCATGTAATTTTGCTTCAAGTTCTGTTTTATATATTTTTTGGTCATTTACTTTAGCAACTAAAATTCTACCAGAATTTCTATTAATAAAAAATCCAGTAGCCAAGAATAGTACAGCAGCTAGTATTGCTAATGCTGCAAATAGTTTTTTTGATCTTCTTCTTTTTCTTGAATAATACATAAAAAGATTAATTAATTTTAAATTTAGTTATAACAGTGATAAAACTAAGTATTCGTAAACGAGAACAATGTTCTTTTTTACAAATAAGATGTTCAATAACAGTTTTTTTATAAACCAGGAATTACAAATTTTGGGTAAATTTGATGATTTTGGCAAATCATTTCAAGTTTATTTTTCTCTGCTTGCTCACCGTACTTGATTCCAAGTTGGTTGGATAAAATTCCTCCAGTTATCAAAGCACCATCAATATTGGAATTTAAGGCACCTTTTATGTCTGTTTCTAATGCATCTCCTACGGCAAGGATTTTTGAATTATGAGCATTATTAAAATTTTCGCAAACTATTTTATAAACTAAATTATAAGGTTTGCCAAAATAGTGAACTTTACCTCCAATTCTTTGATATTCTTTCGCTATAACGCCTGCACATATCATTTCAAGACCACTTTGCTTAACAACAATAAGATCTGGATTGACACAAATTAATTCTAAATTTGCTTTTTTTGCTTCTTCAATCTGAGAAAATTTTTCTTCTAAAGTTGAATACTCATTATCAAAACCAGTTGTAATTGCAAAATCAGCTTCTGAAGCACTTTCAACTAATGTATAGTCTAAACCCTCAAGTAAATCTATGTCTTTTTGTGGTCCAATATAAAAGTATTTTTTACCAAAATGCTTAAAATTATTTTCTTGATTTTTTTTCAATTCAATAAAAGTTGCTTCACCAGAAGTTAAAATAAAGTCGTAAAGATTTTCTGTAATTCCCATATTTTTTAGAACTGCAGCAACTTTTGATGAGCGTCTTGGAGCGTTGGATAAAAAACATATTTTTTTATTTTGCGAGCGCAAAAAATCAAGTGTTTCAATGACGTTTGGATAAATTTGAGTACCGTCATGAATAACGCCCCATATGTCAAATATGAAATATTCGTAGGACTCAGATAGTTCTTTTAAGTTATTTTTAAATTCCATGTTTATAAAAACGAATTTTACTGAGTTGAAAATATTGCAAAATCATAAATCTATTATTTTCAATTTATAGATTGAAATTTGCTATTTAATAGCTTGGACAATGATTATGATATGATTAACAGATATTTTTTTATCTATATTAGAGATATTAATTAAAAAAGTGAGAAGAAAAACTTATTAAGTTTGTCAAAAAATTTCTTTTCATACTTTATTTTAACAATGTCTCCTAGTCTAATTCTATCAAATTTTTCTGAGTTTTCGATTATAATCCAAGAGCTTTTAAGATCAATTTTATCGCTGACAAAACCTTGGGCTATAATTTGTCTTTCAATTTCATTTTCTTGAGTAATAGGATTTTGGCTTTCAATCAGTGTTATAACGTCAAACTTATCACCTTTTTTTATACCGTCAAGAGAGCCTAAGTTAATTTTGAAAATTGATTTCTTACCATCAATTCTTTTTTCTAAGATATAGCCTTTTTTAGCAAAAAAGTTTTTCAAATTTACTTCTATATTTTCTATGGCTTCGCTACTGGATTTTCTAACTAAATTATCATCACGAGAAGCTCCTTCTTGTTTTTTTCCGCCAATTTGAATTGCTCCAACTGATAATCCTCCGTCTTGTCTAACATTCTCGCTACGACTTTCTTCGTTTGAAAACTCAATTGTTTCAACAACTGATAGTGAAGGAAGTTCATAAATTTTTATATTACCAGCGACATTTGATGTGTAGTAATATTTGGGAGGAACAGTTATAAATTGTCCATTTCTTGGATCCATATAGACATAGCCATCTTTATATTGACTTGTAAAAGCTGCGTTTGAAATTGCTCCAGAAATTGCATAATCGGCAATAATTGGTCCTTTGTAAATTCCGCTTTTATTCATTTCTGCCAAAGCAATTTCTTTTTGTAGTTTCTGAGCTGCTTTACGATCAACTATTTCTCCAAGACGGTTTTTTCCTATAATATTTTCTATATTATTTGCAATTGTGTTTCCTAAGGTTGTCTGAATTGCAATTTGATTTTCGTTTTCATCCAAAGGAAAAACCACAATTTTTGGTGCTTTGTTTTCTAGTGCTTCTTTGTTCGGTAGAAAAGAACTTTTTGGTAAAAATTGTTTTTGGTAATTATCGAAATTTCTTATTGTTGGAGAACAAGAAAAAATTAAAAACAGTACTAAAATTAAATAATTTTTCATAGTTTATGTTTTAATTGGTGATTCCAATTATCTTTAAAATTCCACTTTTTTCAACTTTTTCTTCTAAAGATTTTAGAGCCGATAAGTAAGATTGTTGTTCGTCAATAGTAGAGTTTCCAGTTACTTCTAAAGAGCTTGCAGCAATAATCTGACCGTTTATAGAGTTCTCAAAATCAACATATAGTTTTGTTATATAAGTAGAGTAAATTTTTTCGTTTTTTGAGGAAGATTTTATATTTAGTAAAATTTGATTTGTTTTTGAGTTACGAGATTTACTGATAATAATATTTTCTTTGGTTAAAGATTCCTTTATTGTCTGAGACAATTCTTTGGTTGAATTTACTTCAAGATAAAATTCAATTTTCTTATTTAAAAGATTAAACTGATTTTCAAAATTTTCTTTTTTATTAAGAATATTTTTTAATTCTATTGACTCGCCGGCACCGTTCAAAATTATACTTTTAAGTTCAATTTCTTTTACAAGATCAATCAATTTAGAAATAGTAATTCTTTTTTGTATAGGATTAGATTGTTCTATTGTTTTTTCTAGGTTCTTAATTTTTGTTTCTAGAAATGCGATATTTTCTTTTTGAATTTTAATAAAGTTTTCACGATCTATTTTGATTTCAACAAATATTTTTTGATTTATTTCTTTACTTTTGCTTACTTTAAAATTTCCAAATTCAACCTTTTGAACTATTTGCTCTATTTTTTGTCTGCTTTCTTCATTAATATCATATTTATTTTCTTCTCGCAAAAGACTTGATTTAGAAGAAATGCTGACATTTAGACGAGATGCTGCATCTGAAAGAGCTGCTTTAGTAGCTTCTTCTAAATTTGCTCCATAAGAAACTCCATAAAGATTTTGTGCATCATTTTCTTTTGGATTTACATACCAAGATGGTGAATTTGAAGTATCTTTTACAGAGCAGCAATTTAAAGAAGTGAATAATAATAGAAACAAAAAGAGTTTATTAATCCAGTTCTTTGAGAATGTTTTCATTATTTTCTTGTCCTGAATTAATACGTTGTGAAGCTGAATTATTTTTGCTGGTTTTGATAATTTCTTTTTCATAAGTTGATGTGCAAGAAAAAGTAATAAATGTCAAAATTATTAATATGATGAAATTCTTCATAAAGTTTTGTCTTAAAATTTATTATTACAATCTTTTGAATCTGTGTTTCTCAAAAATTTTTAGTGATTATTTTGACTTTGTTAGGTTTGGAATTCTGTAATTCTTTGTTGTAAAAAGAATTACAGAATTTTTTTTATTCTTTATTTGATCTTTCTTTTTCTAACTCATCAAAAATTGCTTTGTTTGCTTGTTCGGTTTTATTGATATTATCACGTGCCATATCAGATTTTTTTATACGAGCAGCCATTTTATTTTCAGTATTTTGTAAAAATTTGCTATAGTCATTTCCCGTAAGAACCATGTGAATGTAAAGAGTTCCATCTTTTGACAAAAAGATGTGATCTTTGACTCTTTTAACTCCAGATAAACTTTGGTTCTTTACAACTTCTTTGCTTGCTTGTGAGAAAAATTCTTCTACATCATCTGAATTATTGACATTAGCTGATCTCAAAGCTTCTTTAGTAACTCTGCTAATTTCTGATTGAACTTTAGCAGCAATGTTTCCTTTAGCATTTAACTCAGCAATTGGAATTTGAAATTTAAGACCACCTTTAGAAGGGCCAGCAATTCCAACTGCAGCAATTCCATCTTCAACTTCTGGATCTAAAACCCATGAAGGTAAGTTAGAAAGTTCATTATTTTTGTTAGTGATTTCAGAATTTTTTTTAGAACAAGAAAATAAAGATAAAGCGGTAATTGATATCAAAATTACAATTTTATTTTTCATAAGTGTGTGAAATAAAGTTTTTAAAAATTGGTGATAAACTAATAAAGCAAAAGTTCAAATATTATATAGTTTCTTTTTTATATATTAATAAAACTCCAATTGCCAAGCAAATTATTGCAATTACCCATGTTGCAGCAAAAGTTGGAACTAAGTTGGAAGAACTAAGAGCAATCATAATGCTTGATATAATATATAATAAAAGCCCAAAAGTTATTCCAAGGAAAATCATCAAAACAGCGTAACTGTTTCTTGTGTGATTAAGTCCAAAAAAACAAGCAATTAAAATCATTGCTACAAATAAAATTGGTTTGCTTAAGAGAGAATTAAAATAGACAATAAATTTTGTTGGTGAAAAACCAGAGTTTTTTAACTCTTCAATTAAATTTGGTAGATTGAAAATAGAAAATAATTTCACATTTTGGAAATTATTGAATACTTTTTGCATTATAAAGTCTGGCTTCAGATTTGTCATGATTTCATAGTTGTCTATTTTTTTGTTGATGTGGTTCTGATCGTTTAAAGTTACTTTCTCTAAGTGCCAAGTGTTGTCTACTAGAATCATTTTTTCGGCATCTATTTTTTGGTAAAAATTATTATTTTTATCAAAAAACCAAAAAATTATTTCATCAAGTTGTAAGCTGTTTTTATAAATTTTTCCAGCCTGAATTATTATTATTTCATCAGATTTGTCAAAGTTATATTGTTTAAGCCAAATACCATTTTTTGGTTCTATTGAGAAACGCTCTTCTTTTTTGACATACTGATTTTCCAATTGATTAAATTTGTTTAGAGCTTGTATTGAAAAGCTATTGAAAATAGTAATCCAAAAAACTCCTAATAGGAAAGCGCTTAGAGCAATTGGTTGTAAGATTTGCCACAAAGAAAAACCACTGGCACGAATTATTGTAATTTCGCTTTTACTTGAAAGTAAGAAAAACGTTACAATTGCTGACATTAAAACTAAAGAAGGAGCAATGTCATTAAGAAAATCTGGAATTTGCAAAGATGACATGAAAATTGCAACGCCAAAAGAAGCTTCTGATCCTTTTATCTTTTCAATCACATCCAAAAAGTTAATAAAGAAAATAAGCAAAGAAAATCCTAAGGAAACTTGAGAGAATCTAAGAAGAAAATTATAAGCTATATAAATGTTAATCTTTTTTTGCATTATTGCGTGATTTTGTCTTACGGTTAAGTATATGAAGTCCAGTTAGAGAAAATAAAGCAATATTACAATACAGAATTGGTGAAAATAAAGGTTTTATTTCAATAAACTTATAACTAGAAATGTTTAAAATTAAGAAAGTTACAGCCATAGAAATAGCTAAAACAATATTTGAATTATTTCCTCTGCGGTTAAAGTTGTCACGTAAAATACAAGAGAGAGCAATAATAGAGAATATAATGGGAAGTAGTGGATAAGTTAATCTTTGGTGTAATTCGGCGTTGTATGATATTAAATCTTCGTATTCTGAATCATCATTTGGATCAATTAGTTCATTCAAAAATCTCTCTTTTGCTTTCCAGCGCTTCTGAGTTTGAATAGTGTTTTTTTCTGTAAGATTAAAAACATAGTTATCAAAATTTAGAATATCTGATTTGTTTTCAAGTTTGTTAAGTCTTTGTATTGTTCCATTTTTCATGTAAAGTAAAGCTGAGTTATTTTCTATAACAATATTTCCAGTTTGGGCAGTGATAGTTAAGGAAGATTCTATATTGTTATTGTTTAATAAAATTCCCGATAAATTATTATTTTGATCACGATTTTGAGCGTAGATGGTAAGATTTTTTAAGTTTTCAAAACTTTGCGCATTAATTTTTAAGTTAGCGTAGTTATTGCTGAAGTTAGTTTTTGATGTTCTTAGTTCTTTATTAGAGTAGGGCATTAGAAAAAAAGAAATATAAAAGCATAAAATAGAACAAATTATCGCAACTAATGCTACTGGTTTTGCAATTTCAAATTTAGTTAAACCGGCATTTTTCAGTATTGTAATTTCATTGCTTGA
>CAZENB010000006.1:17456-27362 GCA_964513555.1 uncultured Rhizobium sp.
GCATGAAAAAAGACGATTATAAATTAGTAATATTGAAGCAAAAAGAGAAATAGGAATAATGAAAAGCAACAACCATGGTAATATTAAAACAAATAAGTAGAAAAATTGTTTTAATTCTATTCCGTTATCTGTTATATACTTTACGAAAGAAATGGCGCGGCTGAACCAAATTAGTAAAATGAATATTGCAGAAAATCCGAAGAATCCAGTTAATATTTTTTTAAGAATGTAACGATTATATAGTTTCAATTTTAAAAAGGTCTTTTAAGGTATTATCAAGTATTTTGATGAAAAAATAACAGTTTTATAACGCTATGTCAAAAGTAAAGATTATTTTAAATGGTGAAGAGAAGTTTGTTGAAAAAAATACTACAATCTACGATTTGATTAAAGAATTAGAATTAGATATTAAAAAAGTTGCTATAGAAAAAGATTTGGAGATAATTAGTCCAGATCTTTTTTCCAAGATAGTTTTAAATGAAGGAAATAAAGTTGAAATAGTTCATTTTATAGGTGGTGGTTAGTTTTTTTATTTGTTAAGTTTTTTGATTTTTTTTATTCCAAAATTTTTTACTCCCTAAGTACAAACAATTTTATACAAGAAACATGGTCAATCCAAATTCTTTACCGATAAAGATTGCAATTATTGAAGATGATTCTTGCAATAGGTTTTATCTTGAAATGGTGATTAAAAAAATGGATTGTCAGCCTATAGTAATTGATAATCCAAAGCAATCTATTGAAATTATGAAGAAAGAAAAACCACATGTTCTTCTTCTTGATATAAAGTTATCTGATGAAATTTCTGGTATTGATATTGCTAAACTAATGAAAAACGATGAATATTTGGAATCAGTTCCAATTATTGTTGTAAGTGCGTTTGCGGTTGCAAATGAGGTAAAGGAAATTAGTCATAAAACTAAATGTGATGGTTACGTAACAAAGCCATTCTCGGTTGGCAGTTTAATGGATGTTATTACCGAGCAACTTTTTTTTAGATATGGTGATTAATAGTTCCAAATTTGATATATATATACCAAAAATAAAATAACTTTGATTATGAAATCAAGTTCTAGGTGGGGTAATCAGTTTTTAGTATTACTGGAAAAAGTAATTAAATCAAAATCCAGTACAGTTTCTGAGTTCGTGGGTTTTGTGACACCGCACCAAGATTATAGTCAAACAGAAAAAATTATAAAAAGTAATTTGATGCCAGATTTCTCTGACACAAGATTTATCCCTAGCTCTATAAAACCTGGTCCAGAAAATAAATGTGCAGGATCATTTTTTTCTTTAAAAAAAGATGAATTGAAAGAAGTTGAAAGTTCTAACTTAAAAGAAGCCAAAGTTATTGTTAGTCCCGGCCTTGGAGGAGGTGATAGCGAAAAACAACTAAAGCATTCTTTAAAGCAATTTCAAAGGATATTTCCCGATGCAGTAATTTATTCTCCATTAAAAGACGGACAAGGAAGAGAATCAAGATATATAGAAGGTTCAAATTACTATCAGAATGAGCATTACATAAACTTAGAAGAATCAGAAAATTTTTTTACCAAAATAATTTTACCAAAAATTACTGACAAAAATGGCAATTTATTAAGACCAGAAGAAATAGAAAAATTTACTTTGGCTGGATTTAGTATAGGAAGTAGAGAAAATAAGTCTCATCTTGAATATACTTATGAATTTCTTTTGAGTAAGGGAGTCGTTGAATCGGAAATCCCCAAATATTTTGATAGGATTTCTGTAGTTAATATTGGTAGTCCAGTAAATTGGAATAATCTTAGGGGTGATTCACTTCCTATTGTAACAACTAACATATTGTCTGCTACAGATATGGGGACAAGAAAACCAGATAGTTTGTTTAGAGCCATTTACCTTAATCCTGAGTGCCATAATAATAATTTATCTTCTTTTTATAGACCAAACAGTAATCATAATCATCTTCTAGTTTTAGGTAATAATTATGTACCAGTTGTGAGTGAAAGAGGTATTATTAATAAGCTTGGTCATGATCTTTCAGCTTATATGGATGCCATCACTAGAAATAAAAAAATAACAGAAATTTTAGAGTTTCATCGTGATTCTAATACTTCTTTGTCTTCAGAAAAGATAAAAAATATAATGGATCAAAACAGAGAATTCAAATATAATAGAAATCTTGATAGTAGAGATGTTGAAACTCTTGTTGATTCATGGGCAAATAATATTTCATTGGTTGTTGCAGAAATAGCAAAAAAAGATAAAGAAAAGAAAAAATCAAATGAGACACCATCTGGATCAGTTTGTGGTGATGGTGATGTTATTGATGCTAAAAAATTAAAATCACAAAAAGAATCACATATTAAAGAATAAAGAAAATATTTTCAGATGATCAAGATTTTTTATAGCAATAAGAAAATATCACAAAAATTTTATCTTATAAGCTTTCTGCTTTTGATTAGTTTAATTACATTTTATTTATCATTTTGTGCATATGATAATTTTATATCACAACAAAAAATTAAATCTGATTTAATAGTAAGTAATCAGAAAATTAGCAGAAAAATAGATGATTCATTGGCTTATACTAACCATATAATGAAGTATATTGGTGATCAGATTGTAAGGAGTAATGCTAAGAATAACTACAAGTTTATTAATAAACTTTTAATTAGTTATCGTATTCCAAACAACGATTTGCTTTCTTGGAGTACTTTTTCTTGGGTTGATGAAAATTTTCACCTAGTTGTTTCAAGTAATGTAGGAATTGATACTAAAAATTTTGGAGATTTATCAAAAAGAGATTACATGCCAAATACAGTTTTATATCCAAATACTTTACAACTTGGGCAGCCAGTTTTTGGAGTAAAAAGTAATTTATGGTCAATTCCAATTGGTTATGGAGTTGTTGATGGTCAAAATAAATATATAGGATCAGTTGTAACTGGAATTGTTATTGATGGTTTTGGAAATAAATTAAAAGAAGTACTAGGTGATGATAATTTACTATATGTTGTTATTGATGAAAGAACGGGAACTGAAGTTATAAAATCTGATAAATTAGATAAAATTTTAATACAAAAAATACTAAGAGAAATTCAATATTTAGATAATAGTAAGTCGTTTTACGGTAAGTTTTTTTATTATCAAAAAATAAATAATTATCCTTATGCTATAATTACAATTTATTCTCCAAAGTACTATCATAAGTGGATTAAGGAAAGAAGAATTATTTATTCTTTATTATTTATTGGAATGATGACAATTTTTCTGATACCATTAATAATTTTTAGAAATAAACTGATTATCCCCGTAATTCAGCTGTCTGAAGCTAGTAAATCTATAACTTCTGACAAAAAAATTAATTTTGATATAAAATCTAATATAAAAGAAATTAAGGAATTAGAAAAACAATTAAAAAATCTTGAGAATTATAAGTTTGATTTGTTGCGCGCAAGAGATGCTCAGTCTAATTTTTTTCTTAATATGAGTCATGAGTTACGTACTCCTCTAACTGGTGTAATTAGTTTTGCAGAATTAATAAAAAACCAGTTTCATGGTAAAATAAATCCGGAATATAAGATGATGGCTGAGCATATTTATAATTCTGGTAACAATCTTTTAAGCATGATAAATAACTTATTAAATTTTTCTAAAATTAATAACAGAACAATAAAGTTGCTTGAAGAAAAATTTATTGTTTTTAACGAGATTGTAAGTGCAGAAGAAAAAGTTCTTCCAGAAATATTAAAAAAGAATCTTAAAATAGAAAAATCTTTTCCAGATGAAGAAATTTATTTATTTGCAGATAGAGAAATGTTTGGTAGAATGATAGTAAATTTGCTTTCTAACGCGATAAAATTTAGTCATGAAAATGGTAAAATAGAAATTAAAATTGATATAAATAAGTTAGGTGAGTTTGAAATACTGTTGATAGATTACGGCATTGGTATTAAGGAAAAAGATATAGAACTTATTATGGAAGAATACGGTCAAGCTCATGATGGCTATAAAAATAATAAAAATGGTATAGGTCTTGGATTGCCTATAGTTCAGAAAATAGTTAATATTCATGGTGGAAAAATTAATTTAGAAAGTATTTATGGTCAGAAAACTAAGGTTCAGGTAACTTTCCCAGTGAATAGAGTACTTTATAGTTAAAATAATTTAATTTCTTACTGTTTTGGTATAAAGTCTGCTGTGATATTTCTTTTCTTTCTTTCTTCTATTTCTGGATTTTGGACTGAGGTTCTAGGGGTTTTATATCTAATTTCACTCGACGGTTCAAAGTATAATCCAGATTTGTCTTGTGTTATTTTGTTGTTGTTTTGAGAGGAATATTCTTCAGATATTTCTTTTTTTTCAAGTAAGTTTTGTTGTGAATTTACTTCATTTCTTACTTCTTCGCTGAAATCGAAGTGTCTTATTCTTTTTTGAAGAGCCCAGTTTGCAAATTTAATGTGAGAATAAGCTCCATAATTTTTCCAAATGCTACTAAGCGTTCCATAAAGTGAATTAGAAACACCTTCGAAAAATGGATTTTTATGTACTAGCTTAAATCCGTGAGGGTGAAAAACCTTAGCTTCAACAATATTTGTCGCTTCTGCAAGCAAATAAGCTGAACCAACAAAGGCACTAGCTGCAACCGCACAGGGTATCCCAATTGTTGCAGATGCCACAAACTTTAATCCTTTCCATGCCTGACTCAGAAAGCTAAACATAAATTAATCGCGAAAATTGATGAATTGTATAGGAATTTCGTAATTAGAACTCTTTATCAATGCAATAGCTTCTTGTAAATCATCACGTTTTTTTGCTTCAACTCTTATTTCATCGCCCCTAATAGAAGCTTGAACTTTCATTTTTGTATCTTTTATTTGCTTGGTAATTTTTTTGGCAACATCTTGTTCGATACCATTTTTTAGTTTTATCTCCTGTTTTATAGTATTGCCACCCGCTTTTTCTTCTTTCTGAAAATCAAGAGCTTTAGGATCAACTCCTCTTTTTACACAGAATACTTTTAGAGAGTCTGAAATTTGACCAATTTTATATTCATCTTCGGCACTGATTATAATTTTATTATCTTTAGTTTGTAGTTCGATTGAAAACTTAGCACCTTTAAAATCATAACGATTTATTAATTCTCTTAGCACTGAATTAACAGCATTATCAACTTCCTGAATGTTAATTTTAGAAACTATATCAAAGCTTGGCATATTTTCTTACTTTATAATTTTAGTATTAATCCTTTTATCATAAAAAACTTACTAAGATTCCACAATATTTATTTTAGAGCTTGTTTCAAATCTTCAATTAAATCATCAAAATGTTCAAGACCAACAGAAAGACGACACATGGACTCTGTAATTCCTATTTTTAGTCTTTCTTCAGAATTTATGTTAGAGTGGGTAGTTGTTGCTGGATGAGTAATTAAAGATTTAGCATCTCCTAAATTATTAGAAATATCTATAATTTTCAGATTATTCATAAAATTAAATGTATCTTTTTTGCTGCCATTAATTTCAAAAGCAAGCATTGCACCACCATTTTTCATTTGTTTTTTTGCTACTTCATATTGTGGATGTGATGATAAGTGGGGGTATAGAACTTTTTTTATTTTGGGGTTAATTTCTAAAAACTCAGCAATTTTATGAGCATTATAACAATGTCTTTCCATTCTAAGGGTGAAAGTTTCTAGAGACTTTAAAATTATCCAAGCATTGAAAGGACTTAATGCTGGTCCAGTATGACGATGAAATGGTAGTAAGGTTTCTTTTATAAACTCTGATGATCCCAAAACACAACCACCAAGTGTCCGACCTTGTCCATCCATATGTTTAGTGGTTGAATAGACAACAATATCAGCTCCTAATTCAAAAGGTTTTTGGCAGTAAGGTGAAGAAAAAATATTGTCCACTATAAGTTTTGTAGAGTTCTTTTTGCACAGATCAGCAACAAATTGAATGTCAATGATCTCCATATTCGGATTTGCTGGAGTTTCAATAAAAACTACCTTAGTGTTTTTCTTAAAAGCACTTTGCCATTCTTCTTTGCTGATACCATCAATTAAAGAAACTTCAATTCCATAATTAGGTAAAATTTTTGTTGCAATATGATAGCATGATCCAAACAAAACTTTTGAGGCAATAAAATGATCCCCAGCTTTTATTTGGCACATAATAGCAGCAAAAACAGCTGCCATACCAGAAGCCATTACACAAGAGCTTTCAGCACCTTCAAGAAGAGCCAGTTTGTCTTCTAGCATTTTAAGACTTGGATTTAAATATCTTGAGTAAACATAGCCAGGTGCTTCACCATTAAAACGACTTTCAGCAGTTTCAGCAGAATTGTAAGCGAAACCAGAATTCAAAAAGATTGCCTCGGAAGTTTCGCCAAAATCAGAACGGATTGTTCCGCCACGAACCATTTTTGTTTCGAGTTTTAATTTTGAAAAATCAGTTTGTCTATTTTGATAGTTCGTCATTTTTTTCTTCTTTTAGTAGTTCAATTTTTATTTGAGCTGTTCCTTTATCCTTGAAACCAAGTTCTGTAGCTGCTTTTTCAGATAGATCTAGTACTCTTTTACCATGATAAGGACCACGGTCATTAACTTTTACAATTACGGTCTTATTGTTATCAAGGTTAGTAACCCTTATTGTAGAAGGCAATGGTAAATTACGGTGTGCAGCAGTAAGTTTATTGATATCATAAATTTCACCATTAGCTGTTTTACGACCATGAAAAGCTTCGCTATACCATGAAGCAGTACCGCTTTCTAAGAAAACATAATTTTCATTTTCTGAGTCAGAATGATTGAAAGCTTTAGTTATTATTGAGTGATATTTATTTTTGTAGGTTTGTAATATCTTGTCAGAACAAGATGGAGTTAAAAATAAGATAAAGATAGCTAAGTAGGTTTTATAGGCTTTTTTCATTAAATTAAAAGGTTGTTTATATGTAGTGTGGTGAAATTTAGCTAATTTTGAAATTGGCTTTTATTACGGGTTTATTGATAATAGTTATCGTAAGAAGCATGATAATTAATATCATGTACTCATTGTAGCAGATTTTAAATTAATGACAAGTAAGAATTTTTTATGAAAATCGGAAAACTCAAAATCATGACTTCATATCTTGTTTTCTAAATTATCTAGAAAAATAATGTGAACTTTTTTCTGAATTCAATAATAATGTAATATTGAAGTGTTTGTTTTTTTAAAAATGTAGAAAATTGATTTAACTGTCTTTCCAGCCAACTCTTTTTAAGAAAAATTCGTAAGAATCTTCGTAAGTGAAAGTTTTATTGTCATCGAATATTACTAGCTTATTTGCAATTTCACGTAAAAAACCTTCATCGTGAGTTACTGTTATAACGGCACCTTCAAAATTCTTGATGGCTTCAAGAAGAGATTCGCAGGATTCCATATCCAAATGGTTAGTTGGTTCATCAAGCAAAAGCAAATTTACGCCTTTAAGCAAAATTTTTCCAAGCATAACACGGCTTTTTTCTCCTCCTGATAGAACTCCAATTTTTTTGTTTGCTAGGTCACTTGAAAACATCATATTGCCACAAACTTGGCGAACACGTGTTTGAGGAAGTCGATCATCAACTTTTTGTAACTCTTCGTAAATGGTTAAGTTGTTATCAAGGCGATCAATATTCATTTGTCCAAAATAACCAATAACCGTTTTATTGTTAGTTTTTATACTACCTTTAATTGGACTTATATCTTGCGTAAGAAGTTTTAACAAAGTTGATTTTCCTTTACCATTTTTCCCAATAACACAAATTTTATCACCATTTTCAATTTTGAAAGATAAATTCTGAATCAAAAGATGATCTGGATTATAACCGAAAGCTAAATGATCAACTTCAATCATATTTTCTTTGCTTCCGTAGGGTAAGTGGTTAAAGTTGAAATCAAGAGTTGCAATGTCTTCTAATTTTTCTTTGACCTCTTGTTTGTCCAACATTTTTGCGCGTGATTGAGCTCGGCTTGCCATACTGGCTTTAGCTTTGAAACGATCAATCCATTCTTGAGTTTTTTGTCGTTGTTTTTCTTCGTTAGCACGAGTTTTTTCGTAAATTTCTTCTTCAGCAGCAATTTTTTCTCTAACTCCTTGAGTATTTCCGGGAATTTTTTTGAAAGAATTTCTATGAATTATCAAGGTGTGAGTTATCACACTATCCATGAAAGCACGATCATGAGTTATAAGAATAAGTTCACCTTGCCAATCTTGTAAAAATTCTTTTAACCAACGAATTGAATGGATATCTAAGTAGTTTGTAGGTTCATCAAGCAACAACATTTGAGGTTCCATAAGCAACAACTTTGCCAAGTTTAGTTTAACTTGATAACCACCAGAGAATTTTTTGGGATCTTTATACAAATCGTCATAGCTGAAACCAAGACCATATAAAATGTTTTCACCTTTCCAGCCTTCGTGTTCACGGTCAGCTGGCAAAACTGAACAAATCTCATCAATTACAGTATCATGAGTAAAGTGAATGTGCTGTTCTAAGTGACCAATTCTATAGCCACGAGGAATTTCAACTGCACCTTCGTCTGGTTCTAGTTTTTTCAGTATAAGTTTTAAGAATGTAGATTTCCCACTTCCATTGCGACCAATAAGACCAACTTTCTCACGGGCATTAATAATGAAATTACCGTCGTGAAAAACTTCACGACCAGAAAATGAAATTGATAAGTCTTTTGCTCTGATCACTTAATTACCTAATTATTCTTGTGGAGCAGAACACTGTCTGCCGGTTTGTGAGCCAATTTTGAATTCTTTTCCTGATTTTAAATCATTTAAAATTTGTTGAAAGTTTTCAGAAGTCAGATCTTCAGCAAAATCATCATTAATTTGAACAACTGGTGCGTTGACGCATGCTCCTAAACATTCAACTTCCTTCAGCGTGAAAAGTCCGTCTAAAGTTGTTTCATCCATTTTAATTCCAAGTTTTTCTTCGCAGTCGTGAATAATTTTATCAATGCCACGTAGCATACAAGGAGTTGTTTTGCAGAATTGCAAAAGATATTTCCCAACTGGTTTCAAGTTGTACATCGTGTAAAAAGTTGCAACTTCATAAACCTTTATTTCTGGCATTTTTAAGATATTTGAAATGCAGGAAATAACATCTTTTGAAATCCAGTTACTGTTTTGTCTTTGCGCCAAATCAAGAAGAGGCATTACGGCTGATTTTTGTCTATCTTGTGGATATTTTGCCAAAATTTCAGCGACTTTTTTTTGGTTTTCTATGTTAAATTCGAAAGTCATTTTTTTTATTTAATTTATTTTACTTTTTTCCAAACAGCTTTTTTAGCTGCAATTAAGATTGCAAATAAAATTAGTAAGAAAGTCATTGTACGAACTCCCATTTTCTTACGATGTTCTGTTTCTGGTTCTGCTGTCCATTGCAAGAAGTTAACAACATCTATGACCATTTGTTCTTTAGTTGCAACCGTGCCATCTTTATATTCAACAGCTCCATCATCAGAAATTGGTGCCGGCATTGAGATTTGTCTACCTTCAAAATAAGGATTGTAATTTTTGCCTTCAGACATTTGGAATCCTTCAGGTGCATCTTTATATCCGGTTATTAGTGAGTATACGTAGTTAGGACCATCGTGACGAGCTTTTATAATTAACGATAAATCAGGTGGTAAAGCCCCACCATTTGCTGCACGTGCAACTTGCTCATTAGCATAAGGTGATACAAATTTATCTGATGGAAGAGCTGGACGTTCGAACATTTCTCCATCATCATTTGGTCCATCTGTAACCATATATTCGGAAGCAATTTGCTTTACTTCGTCTTCTGAAAAACCAAGTTCAGTCAAGTTACGATATGCAACTAGTTTCAAGCTGTGGCAGCTTGAACAAATTTCTTTATAGATTTGATAACCTCTTTGAGCTGAT
>CAZENB010000006.1:27372-42935 GCA_964513555.1 uncultured Rhizobium sp.
TGATTGACGATCAATTGATCCAAAAAAACCGTCAAAATTCCACTTCATTTGTTTTGGATGAAGTGCTGATGTTGCAAGAGGGTCTGAAGAGTTGTGAGAACTGCTTGCAAAGCTTGTATTTGAAAATAACGATAAGGTAATAATTAAAAATAATTTTTTCATTTTTATTTAGCTAAATTTATAAAATTTTTTTTCAAAATTTACGATTTTTCCTTCTTTTACTTCAATATTTTCTTCTTTTAACAAAGAGATTTTTTTGTCCAGACCAAAAGCATAACCACTTATTGAACCATCAGATTTTACAACTCTGTGACAAGGAACTTTTGGTGCATTTGGATTTGCTCCAACAATTTGTCCAATTGCCTGATAACCTTTTGTTCTGATCTGATTTGCAATCTCTTTATAAGTTGTAACTTTGCCTTTTGGAATTCGGCACAACAATTTATAAACCTCTGCAGAATCAATCATATTTTATTAGTGTTTTGATTTATAGTGTTGATCAATTGATTCTGGTTCAGGTAATGTCTTTTCAACTTTTCCTAAGTAAGGTAAAATTACTAAGAAGTAACCATAGTAAAATAAGGTTGCAAAACGAGAAGCCCAAATATACCAACCTTCAGCAGGAGATTTTCCAAGCCAACCTAAGAATAAAAAGTTAGCAATAAATAACCAGAATACTTTTTTAAAAATTGGTCTATATGCACCAGATTTAACTTTGCTAGTATCTAAGAATGGTAGTGCAAATAGCAACGCAATTGCACCAAACATCATCAAAACGCCACCAAGTTTATCTGGAACTGCTCTAAGAATTGCATAAAACGGTAAGAAATACCACTCAGGAACGATATGAGCAGGTGTTACCATTGGGTTTGCAGGAATATAATTATCAGGGTGACCCAAAGAATTTGGATAGAAAAATAAGAAATAACCAAAAACTAAGAAGAATGCAACAAATCCAACCATGTCTTTAATTGTAAAATATGGGTGGAAAGGAATAATATCTTTTTTGGTTTTAATCTCTACACCAGAAGGATTGTTTGATCCAACTGTGTGAAGTGCAACCAGGTGTAATAAAACTATTCCAACAATTACAAATGGCATTAAGAAATGTATTACAAAGAAACGGTTTAGGGTTGGGTTATCAACTGAAAAACCACCCCAAAGCCATGTTACAATTGACTCACCAACAACTGGAATTGCGGAGAATAAATTAGTGATTACTGTTGCGCCCCAAAAACTCATTTGTCCCCATGGAAGAACGTAACCCATGAAAGCAGTAGCCATAGTAAGAAGAAAAATTATGATTCCAACCCACCATAAAATTTCACGTGGTGCTTTGTAAGATCCATAATAAAGACCACGAGCAATGTGAGCGTAAAGTGCGACGAAAAACATTGAAGCTCCAACTGCATGAATATATCGAATTAACCAACCATAGCGAACATCTCTCATTATATGTTCAACTGAATTGAACGCTAAAGCGGTGTTTGGAACATAATGCATTGCTAAGAATAATCCGCTTAAAATTTGTACAACTAAAGCGATTCCTGCAATTGAACCAAAACTCCACCAATAGCTTAAATTTTTTGGATAAGGGTGTTTGAATAATGTGTCTTCAAGAGTTGCAAGAATTGGTAAACGGTCGTTAATCCATTTTGCTGCTTTTGATTTTTCAGTAATACTTTGATCAATATCGTTTTTAATGTGATTGCCCATAATTTATTTTGAATTAACCAATTTTTATTAATGTATCGCTAACAAATTCGTAAGGTGGAATCTCCAAGTTTTTTGGTGCTGGACCTTTTCTAATTCTTGCTGAAGTATCATATTGTGATCCATGACAAGGGCAGAACCAGCCTTTAAATTCTCCTTGTCCAGAAATTGGAATGCATCCCAAATGAGTGCATATTTCGATTGTAACAAGCCACTCTTCTTTTCCTGTTTTTACTCGGTCAGAATCTTGTTGAGGGTCGCGTAATTCTGATAAGTTAACTTCTTGAGCTTCTTTAATTTCTTCCGCAGTTCTTCTGCGAATAGAAACTGGCTTACCACGCCACATAACTTTTTTAGTTTCACCAGCTTTAATGTTTGAAATATCAACTTCTGTTGAAGCAAGAGCAGCAACATCTTTTGATGGATTCATGCTATCAATGAAAGGTAAAACTGCACAAGCAAGACCAATGCCAGCAGTTGCATAAGCTGTGCCAGTCAATAACTTTCTACGACTTTCATCTTTCAAGCTTTCGCTTTTTAAGTTTTTGTTTTCAGTTAATTGAGTATTATTTGATGACTCGGACATTTTTTTGGTAATGTTGAAAATTTTTTAAAAAAAGAGTCGCTTTTTTACTAATATTTAGCGTATTTATCAATACAAAATTTTACTACTTTTATAAATAATATAAATAATTATGACAATTTTAAAAATAAAAAAACTTCCAAATTTGGGTGATATGCCTTTGCCAAAATATGAAACTTCGGGAAGTGCTGGTATGGATTTATTAGCTGCAATTGATGAAGAAATTATTTTAAAACCTAGTGAGATAAAATTAGTAAAAACAGGAATTGCCATTGCTTTGGAAAAAGGTTATGAAGCACAAGTGCGTCCTCGTTCTGGTCTGGCTCTTAAAAATGGTATTACTGTTTTAAATAGCCCAGGAACTGTTGATTCTGACTACAGAGGCGAAGTTTGCGCTATTTTAATTAATCATTCGCAAGTTGATTTTACAATCGCTCGTGGCATGAGAATTGCACAAATGGTAATTACCAAACATGAGCAAGCTGAAATTGTTGAAGTTTCTGATTTAGATGAAACTGCAAGAGGAAGCGGTGGTTTTGGATCAACAGGGCTTAAAGCGTAAAAAACAGCCTAAACGGCTGTTTTTAGCTTTAAGCGGGCTAAGGAGCTTAAAATTTTAATTTTTGGCGACGCAAGCCCTGGCGGCATATCGTCTTCGAGCGCAGCGAGAAAAGAGATATGCCGAAGGTGCAAAAAAATGAGTAACTAAGAATTTGCAGTTGCCAATCTAAACAAAAAATATTTTTTGGTCTTAAATTAAATCGTCATTGCGAGGAGCGTTAGCGACGTGGCAATCCATTTTAAGAAGAACTTAAGAGTTTGTGGGAAAGTGGATTGCCACGTCGCTAACGCTCCTCGCAATGACGATTTTATGGCTGAATAAAAAAGTTCTGTCATCCTGAACGAAGTGAAGGATCTCAGAAGTTGAAACTCCGAATCATAAATCGTGAGATCCTTAACTTGGTTCAGGATGACACTTGTGTGGGATGAAGTTTGTAACTAAAAAATAAATAACTGAAAAATGAATGAATATTTACAAAAATTAGTCAGTAATTTTGCTAGGCTACGTGATCTATCAATCAAATTAAATGGATCTTCGGATAGTCAAGGAAAATCGGTTAACGAATTTTATGAGTTTATCACATACCTATCTATTAAAATACCGAGTTTAATCATAATTCCTCAGGGGATTACCATCGAAGATAATTTTTGCCCTTACTCAACTTACCAAGCATTTATTGAACATAATAAGGATAATAAAGATCTTTTAGAAGAGCTATCATACGACATAGATAAAATTGTTATAAAACTAACAAAAACAGGAATCTTTGATGAAAATTGTATTATTGAAAGCTTTCCAAACTCAAAGATGCGTGAGGTTTTTGAATCAATTAACGAAGATGATCTGCAAAAAATTAAAGAACTTGCCGATAAGCTTTCTGAAAATCTTAAGGCCACACCTTTTCTTGATTTTATTTGGAGGGAAGAAGTTCAGAAATTTCTTTTGGAGAAGCAAGTGAAGGCACAAAAAGATATAGAAAAGAAAAAAATAGAATTAAATCAGCAAAAAGTTGAGCTAAAAGTTAGCGAAGAATGGTATAAACATTTTGAAGATAGAGCAAAAGCAATAAGGAAAGAAATTAGGCTTTTAAACAGTAAAAAATTTAAGATTTTTCCTGGAAAGATTGCATCTTTAAGGTTCTTAATTTATTTGATTCCCGTTTTGTCGGGCTTCGTTGCTCTTTTTAAAATTATGATGGATCAGAAGTGGAGTTTCGTGCACTATGAATTTTTGGTTTCAATTCTTCTTATAATCTCGATCTTATCATATCATTTGAAGCATGCTTTGCGCGAGCTCAATATTCTAAAACATATGCGTAGCTCCTACCTTCACCGCGCGATTGTTGCTAAAACTTTCCAATCGCTTGTTGCTACTGATCATTTTAAAGGCAAAAAAGGAGATACGGTTGTAAAAGAAGCTGCTTTGGCTATGTTTAAAAAAGAGACTCAAGGATATTTATCAAAAGATCAAATGGAGCCATCAAACACACCACTTCAAGAAATTGTAGGAATATTTAAGAATAAATAATGCTAACCGACTTACAAAAACAACGCTACTTACGGAACACAATTCTTCCTGAAATCACCGAAATTGGACAGGAAAAACTTTTGCAAGCCAAGGTTTTGGTGATTGGTGCTGGTGGGCTTGGGTCACCAGTTTTGCTTTATTTGGCTGCCGCTGGAGTTGGAAATATTGGAGTTATTGATGATGATGTGGTAGAGCTTTCAAACCTGCAGCGTCAAGTGATTCACAATGTTGGCAACCTCAATCAGAAAAAAGTTGAAAGTGCGCGCGAAAAAATCTCCGCACTAAATCCGGACGTAAATTTAATTATTTATCCCCAACGTGCTAATCGTGATAGCCTAAGAGACATAAGTATTGATTACGATTTTATTTTGGATGCAACTGATAACTTCCCAACGCGTCTTATTATTAACGAAATTTGTTTTGAGCAAAAAAAACCGCTAATTTTTGCGGCTGTAAAAGGTTTTTTAGGGCAGGTTTCTGTATTTAAATCTTACGAAAGCAATAATCCGTGTTATGCTTGTTTTAATCCAAATATTGTTGATGAAAGTTTTTCGTTACCGCTTTCTGAAAAAGGAATTTTAGGCGCAGTTGCAGGCACTGTTGGGGCTTTGCAAGCAACAACAACAATTAAAGAAATTCTTGGAATAGGTGAGAGTTTAGTTGGAAAAATTCTGGTTTTTGATTTTTTGAAGAATGAATTTAGAAAAGTTTCATTGAAGAAGAATTGTGATTGTGAGGTTTGTGGATTATAATTTTGGTAAAACCTAACTGTCATGTTGAGCAAAGCGAAACATCTCAGGAGTTTTAGTTTTGGAGTTTAAACTTATGAGATCCTTCGCTTCACACTCAGGATGACATTTTAAAAAACTCACAAAACTCACTAATTTTACATTCATCGCATTTTGGTTTTCTGGCTTGGCAAATATATCTTCCATGCAAAATAAGCCAGTGATGGGCGTGTGTCATCCATTTTTTGGGAATTTTTTTAAGTAAAGCAAGTTCGGTTTTTAGCACATCTTTTTCGTTCACAAAGCCAATTCTATTTGATACTCTAAAAACATGGGTATCAACTGCAATTGTTGGCTTTCCAAAAGCGCAATTCAGGACAACATTTGCTGTCTTTCTGCCAACTCCTGGTAAAGTTTGTAAAATTTCTAAATCTTGCGGAATTTCTGAATTAAATTTTTTGATCAAAATTTCTGATAAAGCAATAACGTTTTTTGCTTTGCCATTGTAAAGCCCAATTCTATTGATATGCTTTTTCAAACCTTCCTCACCAAGTTTAAGCATTTTTTCTGGAGTATCAGCAATTTTGAAAAGTTCTTTTGTTGCTTTGTTAACGCCAATGTCAGTACTTTGTGCTGACAAAACAACTGCAACCAAAAGAGTATAATCATTAGAGTAAATCAATTCTGTTTTTGGGTGAGAATTTTCTTGCTGCCAAATTGTAAAAATTTGATCAATTTTATTTTTATTCATTTTTTTGCAAATTTTTGTTTTAAAAAAAATAACTTGGCTTTAGGTTGCCCAAATAACAATTTTAATTCAAAATATTTATAAGCTAGAAAAATCCAAATGAATTTTAAAGAATTGAAAAATTACAAGAAAGGGAAAGTGCACTTCATTGGTGTTGGTGGCATTGGTATGAGTGCTTTGGCTTTTATTTTGCGCAATGAAAATATTGCTGTACAAGGTTCTGATATGTCAGAAAATTATTTAACCCCTAAACTTCGTGAAAAAGGTGTTACATATTTTGTTGGTCATAAAAAAGAGAATGTAACTGATGATGTTGTCTTAGTTGTTCAAACTTCAATTATTAAATCAGATAATCCAGAAATTTTGGCCGCAAAAGAAAAAGGTATTGAAATTATTACTCGTGCCAATTTGCTTGCCCAAGTTATGGCTGAGAAAAAGGGAATTACAATTGCAGGAACTCATGGAAAAACCAGTACAACAGCAATGACTTCTTTGGTTTTAGAAGTTGGTGAACTTGATCCGACAGTCATCAATGGTGGAATTATTCATTATTTTGGTTGTAATTCTAAAAGTGGAAAAGGTGATTATTTGGTTGCAGAATCAGATGAATCAGATGCTAGTTTTGTTGAATTGCCAAGTTTTATTGGGGCAATTACCAATATTGAAGCAGAACATCTTGAACATTCTTCTTATGATGGAAGTTTTGAAGTTCAAAAATCTTATTTTGAAAGATATGTAAAACAAATTCCTGGCAATGGTGCTTGTGTAATTTGTGTTGATGATAAGGAATCTTTATCGCTTTATGAAAAGTTAAAGAATGATCATAAAAACCTAATTTCATATTCAATTAAAGCAGAAAGCGATGCTGATTTGGTAGCAAAAAATATAAAAATGGACATAAACGGTCTTTCATTTAACGTATATTTTAAAGATGGTCACATAATTTCAGATGTTAAGATGCCAATCTATGGCTTGCATAATGCTAGCAATGCTTTGGTTGCCATTGCCATTGGTAACTTTTTGAAAGTCTCTGATGAAAAAATCAAAAAAGCTCTTTCTTTATTTACAGGCGTAAAACGTCGTTTTACAAAAGTTGGTGAATATAATGGAGTTGTTATTATTGATGATTACGGTCATCACCCAACGGAAATAAAAGTTGTTTTAAAAACTGCCAAAGCTTTGTGTAAAGGAAAAGTCTATACTGTTTTTCAGCCCCATAAATATAGCAGAGTCAAAGCATTGTTTAATGAATTTTGTAATGCTTTTAGTGATTGTGATACAGTAATTGTTTCTGATGTTTACTCGGTTGGACAGCCTGCTATTTTTGGTGCAACTCAAGATGACTTAGTTGTGGGAATTGAGAAAAATAGTAATAAAAATGTAATAAAATTAGCTTCCGAAAAAGACTTGGCGAAAGTTTTGAAAAGCAGAATAAAGGCAGGCGACATGATTGTTTGTGTTGGTGCCGGAACAATCACTTATTGGGCTCAAGCTTTGGCTGAACAATTAAAAAATTCATAATGTCTGATTTATCTGATCAAATTACTATAAGAAAGCTTAACAACAAAAAAGAGATGTTATTGGCTTTTGATATTGTAAAACAAAGATATAGCCACCTTGATTTACAAAAGTATGAACAGCAAGTTTCTGAAATGATTAAAATGAATGATTTTAAGATAGTTGCTGCTTTTTTAGGTGACAAAATAATTGGTGTTGCTGGTTATTGGATTTTGAGAATGCTTTATTGTGGTAAATATATTCAAGTTTCTAGTTTTATTGTTAATGAAGAAAATAGAGGCTTAGGAATTGGTAAAAAAATTTTAGCAGAAATTGAAAAAATTGGTAAAGAGTTATCTTGTGAGAAAATAGTTTTAGATTCTTATACCGAAAACAAAAAATCTCATTCTCTTTATTATCGTAGTGGTTTTCACATTCGTGGCTTTCATTTTATGAAGGATATCAAATATGACAAAAATTAAGATTGCTAGTTTCAATGTTAATTCAATTAAAGCACGTTTACCTAGGCTTATTGAATGGTTGAAAATTTCCAATCCTGATATTGTTTTGTTACAGGAATTAAAATGTGTTGAAAATGAATTCCCTTTTGAAGCATTATTTGATTTGGGTTATAACTCGGTTGTTTCTGGTCAAAAAAGCTATAATGGTGTGGCAATTATTTCGAAATTTAAAATTGAAGATGTTGTAAAATCTTTGCCAATTTTAGGTGAAGAAGTTGATGAGCAGGCAAGATATATTGAAGGAGTGGTTTCGGTTGGTAAAAAAGCGATCCGCGTTGCTTCAATCTATGTTCCAAATGGTGGGGGAGATTTGTCTCAAAATGAAACTTTAGAAAATAGCAAGAAGTTTTTATATAAATTGAGTTTCTTTAAAAGATTAGAATCTTATATTTCTAAAATTATTTCTTACGATGAGATTCAGATTTTTGGCGGTGATTACAATGTTGCTGCTGAAGAGATAGACGTTTTTGATTCTAAAAGCTTAAAGAATAAAGTTTGCTTTCATGATCTGGAAAGACAAGCCTTTCTTTCATTGAAAAATATTGGTTTGATTGACTCTTATCGAGCTTTCAATCCACAAAATCAGTCTTTTAGTTGGTGGGATTACAGAGGTAGTTCTTGGCAACATAATAAAGGGTTAAGAATTGACTATTTACTCACTTCTCCTCTTGCTTCAGATAAAATTTTGAATGCAACAATTGAGGACAAGGGTGTAAGAGATCAAGAAAAGTCGTCAGACCATTGTCCAGTTTGTGTGACAATTATTGTATAAAAATTTACTTGATAAATTAAAAATGAAAAAATTTTCTAATTTGATAAAAAAGAATATTGCAAAATTGAAAGCAAAAGCTTTTTCGATGATAGAATTGTCATTCGTAATTTTGATTATTGGTATTTTGCTTGCTGGAGTTTTATCTTTTGATACGATTGCCAAGAAGTTTAGAATACAAACAGCGCAGAGCATTACAATTTCGTCTCCAGTTCAAGGAATTAAAGATTCGGTTCTTTGGTTAGAAAGTAGTCTGGACAAAAGTTTTAAGAGTTCAGAAAGTTCAGATACTTTTTCATTGAGTGTTTGGTATGATGTAAGAGAAAGTGTGAATAAGAACAATGCGACTCAAACTAATAGTACAAATTATCCAACTTATTCTAATAGTATTAGCTCAGTTCAAGCTGTAAAGTTTGATGGAGCTAACAGCTATTTTACTTTTGATGGAAGTGTTTTGAATAATACAAATTATACAATTTTTGTTCTTGAACAAAGAGAGAGCAACAAAAGTAACAACTATTTTATTGGTGATTCATCATCAGCGAATGAGTCTACAAGTAATAAGAATTTAGTTCTTGGTTACAGTGATGATGAGACTATTAAACATTCGCAAAGCTCAAGTAATTCTTATACTTCTTCAGTTACTTCTTATTCAAATTCTAAAGGTAAGCCAAGAATTTTTACATTTATTCATGATAAAGCTTCAGGTAAGAAAACTTATATTAACGGTCTTTTAGCTGCAACTTCTAATAATACTAGTCATTTATCTGGAATTACCACTTTAAATATTGGTAAGTCTTATGAAGGACAGATTGGAGAAGTAATAATTTTTGCTCGTGCTATTACAAATGAAGAGCGTCAATCAGTTGAAGATTATTTGGGTAAAAAGTGGAATAGTAAAATACTTAGAACAGGTGGCAGTTCATCAGGAAGTGGCAGTTCATCAGGAAGTTGTGTTAATGGAGTAGTTAGTGATTCTGGGTGCTTGGCTTCTTGTACTGTGACTCCTGCAATTGGAGTTACTAAAGCGACAGTTGCATCTGGAACTGGATCTTTAACTTGTGATACTACTCAAAATTTTACTGGATCACTTACCTATAGTTGTTCAAATGGAGTGTTTGCTTACACTGGTAATAGTAATTGTGGGTGTGGAGCTGGGTATGAGGTAAGTAATTCAACTTGTGTGAGTTCATCTTGTACTGGAGGTACAGTATCAACAGCAACAATTTCTGGTGTAACTTATAAAGTTCATACTTTCACTACTTCGGGATCTCTTTCTTGCCCATCAACTAGAACTGGTGATGTATTAATTGTTGCTGGTGGTGGTGGTGGTGGTGGATATCATAGCGGTGGCGGCGGTGGTGCCGGCGGAGTAATACAGCAAACAGGTATTAGCATATCTTCATCTACTAGTATTACAGTTGGTAATGGTGGTGCTGGTGGATTAGCTCATTCGTCTTCTTATTCTAATAGAGGTTCTAATGGACAAAATTCATCATTTGGTTCTTTAATTGCTATTGGCGGCGGCGGCGGTGGTGGTGGTGGTGCAAGTTCACAATGTGGTTTAACTGGTTTAACTGGTGGATCTGGTGGTGGTGGTGCCAGAACAAATAATGCTTCAGGATGCAGGGCTCCAATAAATGGTGGTGCTGGAACATCGGGGCAAGGTAACGCAGGTGGCAGCTCTCCAACTTCACTGTACGGTGGTGGTGGTGGTGGTGGTGCTGGTGCTGCTGGTGCTATTGGTAGTATTAGTGGTAGTGCTGCCATTGGTGGTGCTGGTGGTATTGGTATACAAAGCAGTATTAGTGGAACAGCATCTTATTATGCTGGTGGTGGTGCTAGTGGCTCAGATAATAGTAATACTGTAATTAACGGTGGAGCTGGTGGTGGAGGAAATTCAAGCTCAGGTAGTGGTGGTGCAGGTACTGCTAATACTGGTGGTGGTGGAGCTGGTGGTGGTGGTCAAGGTTCAACTGGTGGAGCTGGTGGAAGCGGAATTGTCATTGTGCGATATGTTCAGTAATTTCTTGATTATTCAACTTCAATTTAATTCTGCGAATTAAATTGAAGTTGAATTTAGTGAAAAATTTTTTGAAAAAGAATGATGGGAATATAAAAAATTACAGCTTTATGAAAGAAATTTTATCAAGAGAGTTTTTTGATAAAATTAAAAGGAAAGTTGTCAATCTAAGACTTGCAAATTAATTTTAGGTGTAAAAGTTTTAATTTTAGAAAAAAGGCATTAACTCAAATACCAAACTAAAATTTATCAATACTATTTTTCATTACTAATCATTATTAAATAGTGTAGCTAGAAATAAAAATTTTAGAGATTTGACGATTTTGCAAAGGATATTCTAAAGATCGTTTAGATTTTTATAATTTTTTTTGATTATTTTTCTGTCATTAATGTACATTTTTGTATTAAGGTTAGTTCCTTTTATTATTTAAGTATAATTTATTTTTTGCTGTAAATTAGAAGAAATTTTTACGATTTTAAATCTAGATTTTTTGCCACTTACAATTTCAACTTTACTTTTCTGAATTTGAAAATTTTTTGCTAAGAATTGAATAAGTTCTTCATTTGCTTTCTCATCAATTGGTTGTGATTTTACATTTACTTTTAGATATTCTTGAGACTTTTCGTTGGTATAAGTTCCACAAATTTTGTTTTGTGAAGAATTTGGAGTTATTTTGACATGAAGCAGAGTGAAGTTATCACCCTGCTTGAGAAATGACATATTTTATTGGTTTAAATCTTGTAAAGCTCTAACTTCAAATTGGCAACCAATGTTTTGATAAGCTTCAATTGCGTCAACCAAAGCTTTTGCTCCAGAAATTGTAGTTGTGTAAGTTATTCCTTTCATTAAAGAAGTACGACGAATTGAAAAGCTATCTTTCGTTGCTTGTGCACCTTCAGTTGTATTGATTACTAAAGAAATTTCTTTTCTTTCAAGCATATCAACCACGTGAGGTTTATCTTCAGTAATTTTATTTACTATTGTAACAGCAATATTGTTTTCTGCTAAGAATTTAGCAGTTCCACGAGTGGCAACAATTTTGAAACCAATTTTAGTCAATTTTTCAGCAATTTGTGGTACGTGTTTTTTGTCAGAATCTTTAACCGACAAAAATACTAATCCTGAGGTTGGAAGTTTTACGCCAGCAGCAACTTGTGCTTTTGCAAATGCTAAAGGGAAGTTAATGTCAATTCCCATTACTTCACCAGTTGATTTCATTTCGGGCCCTAAAATTGTATCAACATTGCTGAATCTTGCAAATGGGAACACAACTTCTTTCACTGAAAAATAGTTAAGCTGTTTTTCTTTTAAGTTAAATTCAGAAAGTTTTTTACCAATCATTAAAAGAGAAGCAATTTTTGCAACTGGAATTCCAGTTGCTTTTGCAACAAATGGAACTGTTCTTGAAGCGCGTGGATTTACTTCTAAAACGTAGATAATTTCATCTTTAACTGCATATTGTACATTCATTAATCCTTTAACACTAAGAGCCAATGCTAGTTTATTGGTTGCTTCTTTTATACCATCAATAGTTTTTTGTGATAAAGAATAAGGTGGAATTGAGCAAGCAGAGTCACCAGAGTGAATTCCTGCTTCTTCAATATGTTGCATAATTCCAGCAACAAACACTTCTTTGCCGTCACATAAAGCGTCAACATCAACCTCAACAGCGTCAGTTAAAAACTTATCTAGAAGCAAAGGACCAGTTTCAAAAACTTCAGAATATTCAGTTAAATATTTCATCAAATAAGCTTCATCATAAACAATCGCCATTCCTCTACCACCTAAAACGTAAGAAGGTCGTACAACAACTGGAAAACCAATTTCGTTTACTTGTTCAACAACCTGTTTTGCAGAGTAAGCAATATAGTTTTGTGGTTGGTTTAAGTTAAGTTTTTGTAAAAGTTGTTTGAAACGATCGCGATCTTCAGCTAAATCAATCATATCAGGTGAGGTGCCGATGATTGGAATATTTTCATCTTGCAAAAATTTTGCTAAACCAAGTGGAGTCTGTCCTCCAAATTGTACATTCACTCCAAGCAATTCACCATTTGACATTTCTTTTCTGATTAACTCAACAGTGTCTTCTGCTGTCAATGGCTCAAAATAGAGGCGGTCAGAAGTGTCATAATCAGTTGAAACAGTTTCTGGATTACAATTTACCATAATTGCCTCAACCCCCGCTTCTTTGAAAGCAAAGGCTGCATGAACGCAAGTATAGTCAAATTCTATACCTTGTCCAATACGATTTGGACCAGAACCTAAAATAATAGCTTTCTTTCTGTTTGTAGGATTTGATTCGCAAGTAAATAGGTTTTCGTCAGACATTTTATTATTTTTTCTTATTTTTCTTAGGGAAGTTAAAAACTAAATTTACGCAATTATAAAAGCAGGAAATTTTAATTTCTATTTTAATTTCTATTGGGGAATTTTTAGTTTTTAGGCAATTATCCCTTGGCATTTTGCCTAATAGCGAGCGTACTTACTTCTCCGTCATTGCGAGGAGCGCGACGTGGCAATCCAGTTTTGTTTAGATTTTTATGGATTGCCACGCCAAGCTAAGCTTGGCTCGCAATGACGAGGAAAGATTATGGTTCAAGATGAAGATTTGATTAGATTCTATTAAAGATAAGCTGTCATGTTGAGCGAAGCGAAACATCTCATGCTTTTATTTGCGTAGTTTTGTCATCAATTTCTTCAAAATAACTTACTGATTCATCAATATAATCTTTTTCAATCATTGCCCTCATTAGTGGTTGAGTTGCTTGATATGATAAATTATTAATGAATGGTTCTGATCTTGAATTTATTTCATCATCACTCATTTTTCTTATTTTTTTGAATGACTCTAAGCTCTGTAAAACCATATCTCTTAAAGGTTGATCTTGAGTTATTTCCAAAGATTTTTTTGTAATTTCATAAAGATCTTTTAGAGAAATTATTTCAAAATCTTTATTATGTGCATAATCTTTCCAGTAACATTCTATGACTTTTGGATAGTTTTCTAAATCTCTTATTGCAGCTTTTGTGATGGCAGAATAATTTTTTGGAGTATCATTTTTTCCATTCCAAGATTGATAAAGAAGATAGGCGTAGTTTTCTTCGTTGGCATAGACAGATTTATTGCCTTTAAAGTAACGATTTTTTGCGTCTTCAAATACTGATTTAATTATTAGTTTAATTTCTTCATCAGATGTCAGATCTTTGAATAGATTTTGAAGTCTAATCTCGGTGATTGAACGAGATCTTGTTTGATTTGCAAAAGCATTTAGAAAAATATATTTAGAATTAACTGCAATTTTTTCTGATGCTAAAAACTGTTTTACTAATTCCCATATTTCCTTGTAATTTTCTTGAGATCCTCTCTCTAGTGCGTAAGAAATAGCAGATAAAAATTTGTCTGAAGCAGATTTATAATCTGAATCTACAAAATTTGCAGAACAAATAGTAAATTTTTTGTTTTGGTCAGATCCTTCTAAGCGTGTAAATATTTCTGATGCAACGTCTAAATGTTTCTCATAAGAAGCATTTGTGGTATTTGATAAGTCATGAGAGTATTTCAGAATATTTTCATTAGAAAGATTTTTAACAGCACTTTTATGATCTTCTGAAAAATAAGTTTTTACACTAGTCTGAAAATTGTTATTTGATTTAAAAGACAGAACAGAAGACAACGTTTCTTTATCAGAAGATCTTCTATTAAAACCAACTCCTGTTGTTATTAAAGAGTGAGTTATAGCTGGACGATATATCAAACAAAGCAAATCAATATATTGATCAATTTTTTCGGTAGCCATTGCTTTAGTCCATTCATCATTACTTAATGCTTTTTTGATAAATTTTAAAACTCTTTCTTTTCTTTCTTTTTGATTATCTCTTAGATCATTAAATTCAATTAAAACAGATTCATGTTGATGTGTCCAAAATTTCAAAACCTCAATCAGAAAAGGATATTTAATTTTTATTAAACTGATTGTTATAGCATCGCATATAGCTAAATTTTTTGCTGCAAACTTTTCTTCTAAGTCTCTGAAGCAGTTGTAAAAAAATTCTAACTCTTGACAAACCTTTGCGATGGTGCGTGGTGATTCTTTGATTAAATAATCAATAATCCAACCCAAAGCTTCTTCCTCATCAAAAAATTTTTTGGTCGTTTCTTGACTTGGATAACTAGGAATTTTATTTATCTCTTCCAATCCAAATTTTTCATTTTTCAAAACATTATTCAAAGAATTTACCACAAACTCTTTCTTCTTCTCATAAGAAATAGGCGGCAAAAACAAATTTTTATCACGGCTTTTGGGGTTATTGAAGAAAAAATCTTCAATTAATTGGGCTTTTTCAAAACCCTTTTCTTTCAAGTCTTTAAGGCGTTGTTCTAAATCAGATCCTGAAACACAAAGCAAAAAAACCAATTTTACTGGTAAACCAAAACGGCCTTCATTTTTGAAGCGTTCAATAACTTCAATTACATGATAAATTTCGTCAAGTTGTGCTCTCTCAATTTCATCAATATTGATAATCCATAATTCTTCTTTAATTTCTGATATGTTGTTGAACATTGCAGCTGTTGAATTTAGAACGAACTTGTCCTTTTCTTTTTGAGCATTTTCGTCAAAACATTTAGTAATTGTTTTGTTTAACCCAAAATTTAATTTTACTAAAATTTTTGATATTGCCACAAACAAAGCCGAGTGGTTTGTTGATTCACGCAAAATTGCTTCAAGTGATGCAATGTGCGGCGTGAGGTTTATGCTTGGATATCTTTCATTTAAAGTTTCAAACCAACGATTAGCAAAAATTTGAGAAAAATCTTGAGTGGCATTGCTTTCTGTAAGTGAAATGTAAGTGTAGAGTGATTTTTCAGCACTAATTTCTTCAATAATCATTC